>NVTD01000051.1 GCA_002401445.1 Candidatus Wolfebacteria bacterium
TTCGTAATGACAATTTGGACAGAGCAACTCTAGATTGCTTAAATTGTTATTCTTTCGATCTCTGTCCTTGTGATGTACTTGTAAAATTTCTATTTTAGAATAAGAGCATCTTTCGCAGGAATGACCACGCGTTTTCAAAAGATCAATTTTTAATGTCTTTTGATTGTGGGCATTATCTTTTCTTCGACCTGTCTTGTAGGTAAGACCAGCTCTATGTGTATTAGAGCAACTTCTACTACAGGTTTTTCTGTTAAAGGAAGATAAAATACCCTTACCACAGACTACACAAGGTTTCTCTTTTCTGCAAGAAAGACCAAAACAATCTGAAGAGCAGTAGTTATTCCAATTGCTTCTTTTTTGATCACAAGGCCTACGATAGATAGGTTTCTCGCATATAGTACAGGCAGTATTTGGTTTTCTAATATACCTTTCAACCACTCACCCAGTATACCACACAACCCTATTAATATAGGGTTGTGACGCAATAATATGCTAGCATTGTTCTATGAGAATGATCGGGATCGATTATGGGACAAAAAACGTAGGAATAGCCCTCTCTGACGAGGCTGGCGAGTTCGCCATGCCACTGACGGTATTATTTAACAATAAAGAGCTTATTCCAGAAATAAAAAATATTTGTAAAGAAAGGGAAGTTGCACAAATTGTACTCGGGGAGTCAAAAGGTCTTGATGGAGTTCCAAATGCAATACAAGCCCAGATCGAAGAATTTAAAAAAAGTCTTGAAGAAGAAATTGGATTACACGTGGTATTTGAACCGGAATTCTATACCTCACAGGAGGCAGCTCGCATACAAGGAGAAGTAAAAACATTAGATTCATCAGCCGCTGCACTTATTTTAAGGAGTTACCTAGATAAACAATTAGAAAAAAAGCAACATGATTAATTACGAAGATTTTGCAAAATTAGATATACGAGTAGGGAAGATTATTTCTGCTGAGATAATGCCAGACGCCGATAGGTTGTTAAAGTTGTCCGTTGATATTGGAGAAGATGAGCCGAGAACAATAGTGTCGGGAATTCGTGAGTATTTTCCTGAGCCAGAAAAGTTGGTTGGGAAAAATATACCAATCCTTACAAACCTTGAGCCACGAACATTGCGCGGAGTTGAAAGCCAGGGGATGATTCTTGCTGCAAGTGATGATGATGCTTTTAGCCTACTTGAAGCTACAACGCCTCTATCTCCAGGAGCGGGTATTAAATAGCATGTTTGAAAAAGTGAATCAAAAAATAGAAAAGCTTCGCAACTTTACTCAGGATGTACTCGCTCGAGCGACGAGAAGTAAATATGCAGAAGCATGGCTTGCTGCTGTTGCGTTTACAGAGTCGTCATTTTTTCTTCTACCTCCTGATTTGATTTTGATTCCAATGGTTGTTGCAAGAACGCAAACGTGGATTCGGTATGTCACACTGACTACCCTGATGTCTGTTCTGGGAGGGTTGTTTGGCTATGCTATTGGAGCAATATTTTTTGATCTATTTGGAGATAAATTAATTTCCCTGTACGGTGCAGGTGATCAATTTGCGCAGGTACAAGTGCTGTTTAGAGACAATACATTTTGGACTATATTTGTGAGTGCTTTTACACCAATTCCATACAAGGTATTTACCATTACTGCGGGAGTTGTTGGTGTTAATATACCTATTTTTATTATTGCGTCTCTCTTGGGTAGAGGGTTGCGATACTTGATATTGGGGTTTGTATTTAAATTGTATGGCGCGGTAATGGGGAAGACTATTTTCAAACATTTTAATACATTTCTTATGCTAGTTGTTGTTGGTATCGGTCTGTATATATGGGCGCATATTTGGTGATAAGTAGATAGTCTATAGGTTCGCTCGTGCTATACTTTTCTGTATATGAAGTCGAAATCGCACATAAAACATGTAGCCAAGAAGCTGCATGATGCATTTCCTCCACCACGGTTTTTGCAATTGCCAGCGGTAGGTCTTGATATTTCTGATCACTCGATTAGATTTGTTGAATTAATTCCAAAACGGGATGGATTTCGACTAGTTCGATTTGCTCACAAACGTCTTCCTGATGCTATTTTTACAAATGGAGAAATTCGCGATCTTCCAGGTCTAAAAAAGGCGCTATCTGATTTTCAGAAGGAAAATGATATTGGATTTATCCATGCTTCACTCCCAGAGGAGAAAGCATATTTATATAAAACAGATGTATCCACCACGGAACCAGCAGAAATTCGTAGTGCCATCGAATTTGGATTGGAAGAGAATGTTCCACTATCACCAGCCGAAGCAGTCTTTGATTTCCATATATTAAACAGAAATGATCACGAGAGCTTGGACCATACACATGCAAGTGTTACGGTACTACCTAAAAAAGTTATTAATCAATATATCGATCTTTTTTCTGAAAGCAATTTGAATCCTTTGTCTTTTGAGATAGAGGCACAGTCAATTGCTCGTGCAGTTGTTGCCGACGACAACAAAGATACCGTGATGGTTGTAGATTTTGGGGCACAACGCACAGGTATATCCATTGTGACGTGCGGGGTTGTGACTTTTACTTCCACCGTTGATATCGGAGGACAAACATTAACTCAAGTAATCAAGAAATATTTTAATGTGTCACATGAGGAGGCAGAAAAAATAAAAATTGAAAGAGGTATTGTAAGGGACAAAACAAATACAGAATTATTTGATTTATTATTGAGCACCTTGGCGACACTAAAGGATGAAATTAACAAACACCATTCTTATTGGAATGATCGCGTAAAACTTGATAAGGAAAATGACGGGGGAGAGGCTATTAACAGGATCATTTTGTGTGGAAGAGATTCAACTCTACACGGACTTGCGGAATACATGTCAGCAAATCTCAAATCTTCAGTTGGTGTAGCTAATGTGTGGGTGAATACTTTCGACGTCGCAGAGTATATACCACCTATTTCTGCAAAAGAATCACTTGGGTTTGCTACTGCTGTAGGACTTGCTCTCAAAGGATATAGATACCATGCTTAATTTTTTACCCGAAAAGAAACAGAAAGAAATAAAGCGAGTGTATCGAACACGACTTACTATTGTTGTCTCTGTAGGAGTAATAATAATTAGTATTGTTTGTTTTGCTTTACTGACCCCGTCATATTATCTTGTTAATAAGGCAAGTAATTCTGCTGCATTGTTGGTGGAAAATATTACACGAATTATTGAGGAAAGTGATGTCGCAGATGCACAAGTCGTTATGAACTCATTCTCAAAAGAACTAAAATTGTTGAAGGATATAGAATCAGAAAGATATGCGAGCGAGCGAATTGCGGATATCGTTGCCGTGCAACCTAGGGGTATTACTTTAGGTAAACTTCTTTTATTGAGAGGTGAGAAATCTGTTCTTCATATTGGTGGTATAGCTCGAGACAGAGAAGAATTGGTTACGTATAAAGCAATTTTGGAAGGATTAACATGGGCAGACGAAGTAGATCTTCCTATTGAAAATCTGGCTCAAGGACGAGACTTACCATTTTCAATGACGGTAACAGGAGAATTTTGATATGAAATACGATAAACAAGAAACAGTAATAGCTATAGTTCTTGGCATCGTTGCTCTTGCGTTTGTTGGTGGTGTCGTATGGGTGACTCAAGATATATATAATGTACAAAGAGACGTATCTGCAAATGGACAGGAATTAGTACGTAAACAAGCAGAACAGAAACGATTACAAGCTCTTTCCGATTTGGCAGAGGATTTGTCGGAAAACAGAGCGAGTGTCGCCGCACAATTCGTCACAAAAAACGATGAAGTTATCTTTTTAGAGGCAGTCGAAACATCTGCGAGAAAAAGTGGCGCAAGTTTGGAGATAACCCGTGTGACTTTCGAAGACATAGAACGAGAATCTAAGGACAGTCGTGGTAATATCACAGCGGAGAAGATTGGCGAAGAGCTCGTTCTTGTACTAGACGCAACTGGGTCTTGGAGAGAAGTATTTCAATTTGTATCACTTGTGGAAACTTTGGCTCTTGCTCTTGATGTTAGGCATACACAATTGAGATTGCTCGATCCGAGCGAGAGTGACAAATGGGGGACGACAATGATTGTAGGTCTTAGAGTACGTATATAAAAATATGGAACCACAAACACCAAAAACAGAAACACAACAAACTCCGGTAGTTAAAGCACCAGGGGTACCTTCTTTTGCTGGACAAAGAAGCAAGACATCTAAAGCGGTTAACCCAGTAAAAGATACTGGTATAAAAAAGATAAGTAAGTTTTTCGCGCGATTACATTCTGACAGAGCGAGAATACCTTTAGAGCGAGATTGGGCTATTGTATTGATTCTAGGTGCTGCTATTTTGATAGGGGTGTTTGTTTGGGGAATACGTTTGTATTACACAATAAGCACAGGAACGTTTTTTAAAACAATCAATACAAGTATTGTTACGGAACCAGTGATAATTAATACAGAGTTGCGCCAATCAATTGAAGGGCGAATTGAACTACAAGACGAAAGACAGCAAACTTTACTTTCTCCAACGGCAGTTGGTGATCCTAGTCTCTAGTGATATAGTCTTTTCTACTTGCTCCCGTAGTTTAATGGATAAAACTACGGACTTCTAAGCCGTTGATGTAGGTTCGATTCCTACCGGGAGCACATAAAACAGTTTAGCCCGATGCAAAGCATCTGGGCTTTTCTGTTTTAGTGCTCCCGGTAGGAATCGAAAGACGGAAGCCCGCGTCCGGGGTGAGAAAGCATGAGGATGCTTTCGCAAGACCTTTTGAAATAGTTTGCGAATGAAGTGAAGTAAACTATTCAAAAGGTGTACAGATCCTGTAAGGATCGAGGGAGTGAGCGACATTTTTTGATTTATCAAAAAAGAAGTACTCCTGTGGTGATATTTGTGAGCCTGAAGGGCGAAAGAAATGTCCACGAGAGTGGCAGATTCCTAGTCCGACATAACGGGTGACCTGCCTCCGGCAGGCAGGTTCTTACCACGAGCACAAAAATACTGGTGATATATTACCACCAGTAAGTGAAGGAGTTAGATTTTCTAAAAAATGTTGTAGTAGCCGTGAAATTATTCTTTGGCGGCATTTTTTTCGTTTTCGATCTCCTCTTTCATGTGTTCTCTGATACATCTTAGTAAGGAAGTCTTAACAAACTCATTTACCGGAACTCCTGCCTCTTTTGCTAATGTCTCAAGCGATTTCCTTTGGTCGTCTGTAATTTCAATAGTGAACTTTTTCATTGCGTTTCCTCAGGTTGTGTTGTTTACATTGCGCTGTTGCTAGTATACACAGAGTTTAGTGTTTGACTAGTACATGATTAAGGAGATAGACAAGAGAGCACTTTTTGCTTTATCACCTAATTTCACATAAAATACACATACTATGGAACTAACTATCTGGATACTCGTTTTTGTAATAGCCCTTGGTATTTTGGTAAAATCTTCTGATTGGCTTCTTCAAAGTTCTAGTAAAGTTGGTTTTGCGCTAGGATTGTCCCCGTTTGTTGTCGGAGTGATTATTGTAGGAATGGGAACATCTCTACCAGAACTAGTTTCTTCCTTTGCAGCATTATTTTCTGGCTTGCCAGAAGTTCCTGTGGCGAATGCTATAGGATCCAATATTGCTAATATACTTTTGGTAGTAGGTGCCGCTTCAATATTTGGAGGATCTCTCTCTGTAACAAAAAGTCTCATTGATCTTGATTTACCACTTCTACTTGCTGGAACCGCTCTATTCATTGGAGTTGTCGCTGACAAGGTAGTAACACTTCCAGAAGCAGTCATACTTTTGGTCGGGTATGTTATTTACCTCTTGTATACCCTGACACATAAAGAGAATGAAGGAATAGATGATGGAAAAGCTCATCCACCTCGGCCAAAGATTAAAGCAATGGATGTTACGTATTTGGTTGTCGGTGTAGCTGGTCTTGCTGTGGGATCGCGATACTTGATTAGTGCGGTTATTGAAATCTCAGAAATGCTTAATATTGCAACGGGTGTAATTGCTATTAGTGCTATTGCTATAGGTACGTCTCTTCCCGAATTGTTAGTATCGGTAAAGGCAGCTATTAAAGGTCAATCAGAAGTTGCCCTCGGAAATATATTTGGGTCAAACATGTTTAATATTCTTGTCGTTGTTGGATTACCAGGACTCTTTGGTGTATTGGTTTTGGATCCAAAAACATTTGCGATTGGTATACCAACATTAATAACAGCAACTCTTTTGTTTGTTATTTCAGGAATACCCAAAAAGATTTATGTGTGGGAAGGTGCGTTCTATCTATTGATCTATGTATTGTTCATGGGCAAGTTGTTTGGGTTGGTGTAAGAAAAAACCCTCCGAATATTACTGGAGGGATTGCTATGGGAAGTATTTAACTATTGTTATCATTTTGCAAAAAGTTTTGAAAATTCTTCAAAACTCATTTCGTAATTGAAGCCAGGTTCGTGGTCTTGCATACGCCCGTGCGTTTTTTTGTCATAACTTGGAGTATTTGCCATGTCGACAAAACACACCACTGAAAAACGACCCTCGGCCTCTGATATTTCATTTGCGACAACTCTGTGACACAACGCAATTACTTTGCCTGCAGAGGCAAACTGCATTTGCATTCCAGAAAATAGTACAGTCTCATCCTCTAATACAGCGATAGATTCCCAAGATTTATCAGGATTTAGATATTGAATTCCGCCTGTACTTTCACGTAGATGAAATGTAAATCCACCTTTGTCAGCATGAGGTGCTGCTATTTCTTTCCCCGAAGTTGTTCCAGGAAAATAGTGCAAGAATCGAAAGGTCCAGCCTCCTTTGTTTCGAAGTATTCTGTCGGCAATACCTGTGATTTCGTATTTCTTTTCTAGGAATTCGCAATACTCTCGTACCGCCTCTTCCATGAATTCTGCCAAAGCAGTGACACTTGCGATGAATTTAGTTGCCTCAGGGCAGTTTGTCTTGGCCATTTCTCGCGCAAGCCTGCGTAGCGCACCGATTGTGACATGAAAGTTTTCTTTTAGGTCACTTCCGTTGGATTCGTCTTTGTGCTCATAGCCAACATTTTCTATGTAAGGGAATCCCTTTTTCTGCTCTAGCGTTAGGTTACAAAAACTTCTCCAACTTTGTTCTGCCTCGGAGACAGCTAACTCAAGGTTTGGGTTATATGGGATCGTTGTAGCCCCATCCGTTATTGATAAAGAACTAGTTTCCATGGGGGTACTGTAGCATGGGATACATATCCCTAAAAGTGAATTTTGGGTTCTGGTGTTGGAGGGCGGGTAAAACATCGCTCCGGCTCGCACAACTAAAAAACAGCACCTACGTACTGTTTTTCTTAACGTTGTGGGCGATACAGGATTCGAACCTGTGGCCTTTGCTGTGTAAAAGCACTGCTCTACCAACTGAGCTAATCGCCCAAACTCTTTAAATTACACAGGACTGCCTGCCTGCCGGCAGCAGGCAGGTAAGCGCGCATGCATTTCATACAATATCTTAAAAGTATGACCTCGGCAAGGGCTGTGGTATTGTGGTGATGTGAATCCCGTTAGAGACACCAGTCTTTAGTATTCAAAAATATGTTAGAAAGTGAAAGAAAAAGTAACATGTCAAATATATTATCAGTAACCTACGGAAACAACAAAATTGTTTCCTGTCTCTAACGGGATGAAAGAAATCAAATGCATCATACGTGGGAATGTCCAAGGAGTCCTTTATAGGGATTTTGTTCGCAGTAGTGCAAGTAAATTTGGACTTACAGGAACAGTTGAAAACATGTCAGATGGAAGTGTGGAAGTATTTGCACAAGGACACATAAATGCACTCGAGGAACTTTTAGCGCAATTACATATTGGCACCGAGCATTCTGAGATAAGAGAGGTTATTGTAGAAAATAGAGAAATACACGATGTGGTAAAAGGATTTAGTATCCTTTAAAGAACCAAGGGCTCAAGAAACCAAGAACCCCGCCCGAATGTACCAGTTCGGTACGGGCGGGCAAAAAAAAGTAAAGTTTAAATATTAATTTTTAAAACTTTTGGCATCTTGGTTCTTAGAACTTAAATCTTAACTATATTAATGAAAAAAGTAGAAATTATATATGAAGATACAGATGTGGTGGTTGTAAATAAGCCTGCTGGTTTAGTGGTGCATAAAGATGGCAAGAGAGATGAGGAAACTCTTGCTGATTGGGTTCTTGGAAAATACCCAGAGACAAAAGGGGTTGGCGAGTCGATGATATTGTCAGACGGCACAGTGATCGACCGACCTGGAATCGTGCATCGTCTAGATCGAGACACAACGGGTGTGATGATTGTTGCAAAGACACAAGATGCATTTGAATTCCTAAAAGAACAATTTCAAAATCGTGAAGTACAGAAAACGTATCTTGCATTTGTATATGGAAATGTAAAAGAAGATGACGGAGTGATCGATCGTCCGATTGCAAGAAGCAAAAGCAATTTTAGGTTATGGTCAGCACAACGTGGTGGTAGGGGAAAGGCGAGAGACGCTATTACGGAATATAAAGTAGAAAAACGTAGTAAAGAAGTTACTTTTATTGAGGTTATGCCAAAGACCGGAAGAACTCATCAGATTCGTACTCATTTCAAAGCGATTAATCATCCTGTTGTGTCAGATGCTCTCTACGCACCCAAAAGAGATGCTATGTTAGGATTTGAGCGATTGGCACTCCATGCACACAAGTTGGCTGTTGCTTTGCCAAATGGGAAAAATGAGACGTTTGAGGCCAGATTACCAGACGATTTTGTTAAAGCTCTTGAAGTGTTTCCAGAATAATTCTTGACATTTGAGTAAAAATAAGGTTATATATGCGACAGAGGAAGAAAATACTATGAAAGTAACATACGATATGAATGCAGCTCTCTATTATGCTGTAAGCAAATTAGGGGAGGACAATGGTAATAGTGAAAAAGCGATCAAGGCTGTTCAAGCGCAATTGAAGAAAATTGAAATGTCTGCCATGAAGAGAGAGGATACTTCATTACTACAACTTTTGTCAGATTCGGTATTTGTTGAGGGTTCTGAGGAGGGGTGCGATTAGGAATGTATTTGTGAATATTAAAAGGCCGTTTGGATATTTCCGGCGGCTTTTTGTTTGTATTGAGATGCGTTTTGTGGGACTTGTCTAAATAGCAATCCTGTGTTAAATTAGGGGTTCTATAAATATGACTACCCAAAACGCACCAATAATCATATCTCCAGTAAATATTGAATCACGCAAGAATTTAGATATTCGGGCTGGTGATACTGTGCGTGTATACCAAAAGATTAAGGAAAAGGACAAAACTCGACTACAGGTATTTGAAGGGTTGGTTCTTGCACGAAAGCATGGATCAGAAGCAGGAGCAACATTCACTGTACGAAAGGTGGCAAGCGGGGTAGGTGTTGAGCGTATTTTCCCACTATATTCTCCAATGATCGACAAGATCGAGATCATGCGACGAAGTAAGGTTCGACGAAGCAAACTATACTTTATACGTGAAAAGGTTTCTCGAGAGATCAAACGACAAATGAGAAAGATGAAGCTTATGGGACATTCAACGGATTCGACAAGCTCACCGCAGGCAACAGATGCTGAGGAGGAAACTCCAGAAACATCAGAGACTACAGAAACAAAAGAAGTAGTAGTCGAAGAGAATCCTTCGGTAAACTCAGGACAAGAAAAAGAAGAAAATCCTTCGACAAACTCAGTACAGGGGAAAAAAGAGGAATAGCATTCCTCTTTTTTGTTAGATATACTAGTAGACACTATTGATTGAGGACATGATATAATTACATTATGAGGGGAGGAAAGCCAAAAGGTCTGGTGAAATGTGTTTGGTCGCCTGAGTTTACATATGCGATTGGGTTACTTGCGGCAGATGGCTCTTTGTCGAGCAATGGACGACATATAGATTTTACTTCAAAAGATAAATGCCAAGTTGAGAATTTTTCTATTGCACTTGGGATCAAGGGTATAAAAATCGGAGAGAAATTTTCAGGGAGAGTTGGTGATGGTACTGTTTACTACCGACTCCAATTTGGAGATGTTCTGTTCTATCGTTTTTTACAGAAGATTGGTTTTTCTTCTGCAAAGTCTACAACACTCGGTGCAATAGAAATTCCTGATGAGTATTTCTTCGATTTTTTACGAGGAGTATTTGATGGCGATGGTTGTATATATTCTTACTGGGATAAACGGTGGAAATCAAGTTTTATGTTTTATGTTAGTTTCATTTCGGCCGCACCTGATTTTTTGATTTGGATACGGGCCAACCTAAACAAATATTTGAAAATCCACGGACATGTTGATACCAGAAAGCCGGATGGGAAACGGAAACAATATCAACAATTGAAATATGCAAAAAAGGAAAGTTTACTTATTCTTAAGCAAATGTATAAAAACCCTAAAATAGCAGTCCTGCTTCCAAGAAAGTACTTGAAAGCAAAAGAAATATTAGCTATAGTGGGAGAGCAAATTTAAAAGCGCAGGTGGCGTAACTGGTAGCCGCGTACCCTTGAGGGGGGTATGTTCTCACGGACGTGGAGGTTCGAGTCCTCTTCTGCGCACAACGTTAAGAAAAACAGCACCTGCGTGCTGTTTTTTAGTTGTGCGAACCGGAGCGATGTTTTATCTGCCTTTCCGAGCAGATAAAACCGCGAGGTGGGGTCGCGAGCACTTAGTAGAATTGGAGCATAGCGAACAATTATACTTAGTGACTTGTGACCACAAAATAATACACTGAGTCACGAAATTTTCTGAAAGAAAATATTTGTGACCAATTCCTCTCTCTCACATACAACCAAAAAACCTTGCGATATATCGCAAGGTTTTTTGGT
>NVTD01000052.1 GCA_002401445.1 Candidatus Wolfebacteria bacterium
TATTACTTACAAATCTACGACTTGCAGATTCAAAGCGCGGATCAAAAGCGGCAGAAAGTCGAGGCGAAGTTGAATTGTTTGAAAGAAGTTTCTTAAGTTATATTATTATTATCAGATTACAATTAACTGAGGCTAGCTAGAAAGAATGCCGTTATTCAAAAATTAAACTAATTTGTTTAGATTTTGATGGAACGTTAACCAATAACATGGTTATTCATTCCGAAGATGGGACTGAATCCATAATTCGTTCAAGAAGTGATAGTCAAGGAATTGATTTATTATATGATGCTGGGTTATATGATAAACCTAATTATGAAACTACCTCACATGAGATTGATATTGTCATTATGTCAAGAGAAACAAATAAAGTAGTTAAGAGTGTTGCAAATAAAATAAAAATGAAATGTACTCATTCATTATACAATAAAACAGAAGCATTTAAAGAGGAAGTTGAAAAAAGAAATTTGAAAATGGAAGAAGTTATTTTTATGGGTAACGATTTAAATGATGTTGAATGTATGAAACAATCAGGAATAGGAATTGCTGTAAGTGACTCTTATCCACAAGTATTAGAAATTGCTGATTATATTACTGAACATGGTGGAGGTAAGGGAGCATTTAGAGGAATTGTTGAACTAATAATAGAATCAAGAACTTAAAATTAATGAGGGTTGTAAGTTTCATGAGTTAAAAATGGGAAAACCAGAATATGATTTACTTATTTGTGATAAGAATAAGAGGATAGAAGAGATTTAAGTTTTTTCACATAATAAAGAACATAAATAATCCGATATCTCAAAACATTGTTCTTTAAATGACTTACTAAAATCAATGTCAAATCTATTAAAATCTATTTCATTTATATAGATATTAGAACCTGGAATACCAGAAAAACAGTTTAATTGTAAACCAGATTTATCTTTGTGAATATATAAATTAACATGATCTCCATCTTGACAAATCCAGTTTGAATCATATATCTTAATTTCCTTTGTTTCATGATGTTTATTCCATTTCATAATTTCTAAATTTTAAGTTAATATTGATACAAAGGTAAGAATAATATTTTTAATATCCAAACTTTATTTACTTTTTTTTTAAAATAACTATTTTTATTAGATGGGAAAATCATTAGTTATTATAGGTAAGGGCCCAAGTTTACATAGATGTTCAAAAGAATTTATTGATTCATTTGACCATGTTGCAATTATAAATAGACCCGTATATGAAGGATATGAGAATTTAATATCAGATCATGCAGATTTTGAATTTATTACTGAGATAACTCCTCCTTATACTAAAGAGAGAAATAACCAATTAAATTTAAAACTAACACTTAATCAGATAACATCAGGATTTAAAGAGTATTATAAAAAGTGGATTCATGGGAAATACGGATTTGATTTATCAATTGACCTATATCCAGATAGTGGGGTATTAATATTTGAACATTTTGTTCGTGATAAAGATAAATGGTCAGAAGAACCATTATTAATGGATAAATATGATAAAATAGGTCTTGTAGGTTTTGATTTAAGAGAAGTGGGAAAGAAATCTTATTATTATAAGAATGAGGAAGCGCCAGATTGTTTAAAATATTTATGGGAGAATGGAACATATGATAAAGATGGTATCTATCGTTCTGATTCATCGGGAAACCCACAAAGACAAGTAAATTCTAGTGCAGAATACATGAATGATACTTTTAGAAAATATAAAGATAAAGAATTTATTATAATAAGTGATTATGAATTTAAAGAATTTGATAACGTAACCCAAAGATAAAATGACAAGAAAACAATATAAAGATTTTAGAGAAGACCTGATAGATAAATTAATTGATAAAGATTGGTTTAAAATAGAGGAACCATTAATATCCCCATATACTCTTGAAAAAGATAAAACAAGGGTTGTTATTAATAGAATCTGTGGAGAATCAGTATATAATAAATACGATTCTAAAGAATGGGGTAAACTGGATAAGTATTTCATTGAAATTATAGATGATATCTTAAAAAAGTATGATATAACAGAAATTGGTTTCCTGGGAGATTTGGTAGATGGTTCATATGAACATGGTGATATTGAATATTATGTTAGAAATGAATATAATAATAGGTGGTGTGTAACATGGTCACCAGGAAAATGGAAGATTTGGAATGGGCTTCATGGGGTAACATCATTTTTTAATACTGAGTTAACCAAAAAACAAGTAAACAAAATAAATAATAAATTAAAATCAATTGGTGTACCAATTATAAAATGAAACACAAAATAATCACAGGAATAGGTTCAAAAGACGGAGGTTGGATAATAGATAAAACTTTGAAGGTTGCAAGTCAATTTTCAGATAAGATAATAGTTTTGGATGATGGTTCCACAGATAATACAAAAGAAATATGTCTATCTTATGATAAAGTAGAATTCTCAGAAAGGAGAAAACATGACTGGGTAAAAAGAGAGGAAGGTCTCCAAAGACAAGAATTAATAGATCTCTGTTCTCCCCATGAACCTTCATACATACTTTGGTTAGATGTGGATGAAATACCATGTAATAGGTTCTTAAAATGGATGGAAAATATTGATGAGAATATAAATATGTGGGGACCAACATTTGTTAATCTTTGGGGTTCTGAAGACACATATCGTGTTGATAGTTATCGTACTAGTACAGGTGCTAATATGAATTGGGACCCCTTCTCTGGTGGTCGTAAGAAGGGAATACTAATGAAATATGATTCAAATATTGATTATTTCTATAATACCAATATTGAGAGAGGTCCGGTAGGCGAAAACTTTCCTAGTCCAGAAAATTGTCCTTTTCCACATTCATATACAGATGATTGGTGTATTATTCATTATGGAAAATTAGACCCATATTTTATGAGTGGTGAAAAAAATAAGATGTATGCAAAACAAGATGAATACGTAGGGAGAAGGGAATATAATTTAGGAGTGACTCACCACGAACGTGCAAGACTAGAAGGAGATCCAACTCTAGTTGAAGTTCCTGAAGAATGGAAATGGGATGTTTTGAAATAGACGTTTACTTATTTTCTATAAGACCAAATGATTTTAGTTTTGAAATAACTTCATTATCAGATACCCTATCACTTAAATCAGATTTCCAAAATTCAAATGAACCTGAAGATACCTCATCTACCCCAAAACCAATTTGTGTATCAAGAAACTTTAATAGTTGTTGTCTGGGGTTAAGATGTCCATGACTAACTGTTGAACTATCACCATCCACCCAAATTAAAAATTGACTATGACCCGGATCAGGATTACCAAATTCATCATAAACAATATCAGATTTTTTATAAAATATTTTCATAAGTTTTAATTTTTACAAAGGTAACACAAATTTATTTAAAAACCAAATATAATTTACTTTTTTATTAATACTTACTATATTTACTATCATGAGTAAAATAAAACTTAAAAATAGAGATTTATATATTAAAGGATTAAATATTATAAATAAAACAACATTCGTATCAGAAAAAGAAAGAATAGAACTTAAAGATAAGTGGATTGAATCATACCCAGATATTGATAAAATGAAAAATTTATCTCATCATATAGATAATCTTATAAATAATGTGATAAGACCAGCAGGTTATGATGGATTTGAAAAAACTGTAAACGAAGTTACAGAAACATATCGACCAGAACCCAAAATCAAAACTTATTCATATGGATTTGAATGTCCAGATATAGGTCAACTTAAAACAGAGAAACAAAAGGTAGACATCTTTAATAGAATAAGAGAAGAATTCTCAGAACAATTAAATGAATGGTTGAAATGAGAAAGTATTTAGATAGAGTTGCATGGAGATATGTTGGTCTAATGTATCTTCTCATATCAATAAGTTCAGTAATAATATCATTAACTCATGATGGAAACTATCTATTCAATTTACTTGGTTCTATTGGTGTTTTATCATTTTTTGCAATACCATCAGTAATTGCACTAATGTCAGGTTGGGAACCAAATCGAAAAGAAGAGAATTTAAAATGTCCACATTGTGGTAAATAAAAATTATGAAATTTAAATTAAATAAAAAAAATACATTATTTTTACCTAAGAGTCATATTTCAGATGATCTAATTAGTAAGGAATCATTTAAATATTTAAAATCTTTAAGAAAAGTAATAAAGGATAAAAAATTAGAAAATAAACCATGTGAGGAAATTGTAGGTGTGTTGTTTGACTATAAAATAAAATACATCACAGGTGATTCTTGTGGTGGGTACTGTGATATTGAAAATAAAACAATAGCACTGAATATAGAACACTATGACATAGATGATAAACAAAGATTCTTACACGAATTGGGTCACACAATCCAAAATGAAATAGGTTTATTTGACATTAAAGAAAATAAACTGTTATCACATAAAGTTAAAATTGAACAAGAAACAGAAAGTATGTCATATTATTTATTTGATATGATTTATACTAAAGATATCGATAAAAAACATAACCTACTATTCGATAGTTATTTCTCAATTGAAGATTTTGTATGGTTAAAGAATTGGTATAGACATTACAACATTGAAAATGATTTAATAATAAAGATAAATGACTAAAAAAAAGAAAATAGTTGTACTCGGAGGGAGTGGATATATAGGGACACAATTATGTGAACTATATAAGAATGAAACCCATAAATATAATATTACCGTAATCGATAATAGATTCATAAGTGAAAGGGTAAAACAACTAAATGAATGGGGAATGAGGTTCATTCAAGGTTCTATATTGGATGAAAAACTAATGAAAGAGCAATTAAAAGATTGTGATTTCTGTTTTCACCTTGCTGGCCAGACCGTTGTCCCTTCCACAAAATCAGACTCTAATCCTGAATGGGATAAACAAATAATAGAAACAGGAACAAAAGGTTCTAAGATTGTAATTGATTCAATGGGACCAAATTGTAAAATAATATTCCCTAGTACCCATGTTGTATTTGAAGGTTTAAAAGAAACTGTTTATGATATTGATGAAAATCATGAAACTTGTCCAGTATTATCATATTCAAAGTCAAAAGTAGAAACCGAAGAATATCTTAAAAGTTTATCAGATAAGAATTATATAATATTAAGATTAAGTTCTGCATACGGAATAGTTCACGACAGCTCATCAATGCGGTTAAATGTATTACCCAACTTGTTTGCAAAAATGACATCACAAGGACAAACATTGAAATTATATTCAAAAGGAGTACAATTGAAAAGTTTGGTTTCAATAAACGATATTTGTAGATCAATGAAGTTTTTCATGAGTCAGACTGAAATTAAACGTGAAATATTTAACATATCAAATGAAAATATGACGATAAAACAATTATCAGAATTGTGTCAGAAAATAAAACCTTCAATAGAAATAATAGAAACGAATGATAAAATACCCAATTTAGGTTACAGCATGGACAACTCCAAGTTAAAAAATACAGGTTTTTCATTTCAATCCAATATAGAGGATGAATTACGAGAAATGATTAATTACTGGAGTTTTGACAAAAAGAAGATGAATAATAGTAAAGTATATTCAAAGAAAGAAGAATTTGAAATGAACAAATTAATTTCCCCAGACCCACATATGGGTGGTGGAATTATAATAGATTAATATTTACTTTATAAATAAGTTTAGTATTTTTAATAAAATTGTTAAATTATGAAAAAAGAAATTAAATGTGACTTATGTAATCACGAAATAAGTGAATTTTTGGATCTAGGGAACCAACCACTAGCAAACAAATACCCAACTAAAAAAGAATTTAAAGATGAAGATTTCCTTCCATTGAAGGTTTTATTCTGTAAAAATTGTAAAAATGTACAATTAGGACATAAAGTTTCTAGAGAACGAATGTTTGAAAATTATTATTATCTTTCGTCTGTTAATGAAGGTCTTGTAAGATATTTTGAAGGACTTGCAGAAGAATTAAAGGATTCAGATTTTTTACTAGATGTAGGAAGTAATGATGGCATTCTACTAAAACCCCTCCGCGAATTAGGTGTTGATTGTATTGGGGTTGATCCTTCAGATGTTGCGAAAGTAGCAAATGATGCAGGATTAGAGACTATTGTTTCATTTTTTGATTCCGATTGTGTTGATAAAATAATTAAAGAATATAGAAAACCTGATTGTATAGTTTGTTCAAGTACATTTACCCATCTTGAAGATCCACATGATTTTATTAAAAATCTAAAGAATTTAATGACAGATGACGGAAAATTTCTGGTCGAAGTTGAATATGTTGGAAACTTTATCAAAAATATACATTTTGAAAGGTTTTATCTTGATAGGGTTTTTTATTACTCAGTTACATCGTTAAAAAGTTTATTTAAACAGTATGAAATGGATGTTGTAGATGTAGAAGAAATTTCCCCTCATGGTGGATCACTGAAACTAACTATCATGAATAGTTCTCAGAACATAGAACCATCACAAAGAACAATAAATTGGTTGAAAAAAGAAGAATCAGAATTAACTACTGAAATATTAACAGGATTTAAGGGCATTGTTAAAGAAAATATAGTTGAATTTAAAAATAAATTACAAGAATACAAAGATCAAGGATTAAAAGTGTGTGGTTACGGTTCACCTGCTCGTTTGAGTTGTATATGTAACTATGGTAATATTGATGAAAATCTAATTAAGTTTACGGTAGACGACTCTCCCTTAAAAAATCAAGGATTTAAACATACTCCAGGAACACATATTCCTATAGTATCAAGAGAAGAGTTAGAAGAGTATGATCCAGATGTTATTGTGATGTTTGCATATGAATATTTTGAGGATATCAAGAATAAATTAAATAAAGAATATAAATTTTTATTACCAATTCCACCAAAGGAGATAGATTATTATGTTTATAAGGGATACACTAGAACAATTGAAGTTAACGAAAAAGGAGAACAAACAGATAATTTAGAAGCCAAATGGGAAACAAAGTAAAATAATGAATCTAAAAGAATTTAATGAAAATAAGATTAACCCCGGAAAACCTCATTCATGGGTAGTGTTTGATACAACATCAGGAAAATCAAAGGAAATAGTGATATCAAAAAAAGATTTTGATAAATATGAAGTAATAGACGATGGTGATGGAGATTACCCAACAGTTAGAAAATTAAAATAAGATGAATACAGAAGGACTAAAAAAAGGATTGCAATCTATGTTAGAAAACAAAGAACATGGTATAGGAACTATGAAGAAAGATCATGGAGATTTAAAAGAAGGAATATCAGGAACAATAACCGCATATTTACCAGAAATGGAAAAATTCGCAATTGAATTTAATGATGATACGTGGATAACATTTAGTATGACCGAAGAGGAATTTATTGAATTAGTAGAAGTAAATAAATAAAATAATTATGGCAACAATGTTAAATATAAATAAAGATGGGATTACTGTAGGAGAACTAAGGAAAATGACAGAATGGATGCAAGATGATTGGAAAATCACAGTAAGTGAGTATAAGGATAAGACATTATATAGTACTAATGTAACTGAAATCATAGTAGATGGTAAACATAATCCATGCAATGTTGAATTGATAACTCAAATGACAAGAGATATAATGGATAAGAAGAAATGAAAATAAAAGAAACAATATTAAAATACGATACAAATAAATATGACTTTCAAAAAATAGTAGGTCAATTATATTTAAGTGAATTAAATAAAGTTCATAATGATTCAGATGAGGACTATTCTAAAGTAATGAAATTAAGAAGGGATTCAGATACTATATTTCATACAGTATTTTATACCAAACTAAGGGAAGGTTGGCCAGAATTAACCGATGTATATAGACAATTTATAAGAGAACAGATTTTTCCCTTAATGGATGAAGGTGAAACTGAACTGGTATTTCAAAAAACACCAACCTATAGAGTACATCTTCCTTCTAATAAGACAATATCATTATGGCATAGTGATGGAGATGAGAATCATTTACACCCCCCCCAAGAGATTAATTTTATTTTACCTTTAACCAAGGCATATGATACAAATACTGTTTGGTATGAGAGTGAACCTGAATTATTGGATTTTCATCCATTGAATGTAGAATACGGAGAATATTTAATGTTTCATGGTAATAAATGTACACATGGAAATAAGATAAATAGAACTGGAGAAACAAGAATATCTTTTGATTTCAGGGTAATTCCTGGAAGTGAATATGATCCAAATTATGGTGAAGAATCAGCAACCAAAGGATTGCAATATAAGATTGGGAGTTATTATGAAAAGATGAGTAGATAATGAGTAATAAAAGATACGGAAAAGATATTCCATTTTATGTTGTAAATAGAATTAGAAAAGAACAGGGTTTAGAACCTTGGGATGATTATAAACCTAAAACTTATACTTATACATTTGAATATCCTAATATAAGAAAACATAAAGATGAAGATAGAGTTTATAGTGAGATATTAAAAGAATTTGAAGAACAATTAAAAGATTGGATTTATGGGTGATTCATGGAATAAAGAAAAGGAGAAGTTTGGTGATATCATTAAGAAGTATAGTGTAAAAGATGCTTGGGATATTGTTGATATATTTGAAAAGAAGATTGCAGAATATTCTGGTTCTAAGTATGCGGTTTCAGTAGATAACTGTACAGATGCCTTATTTCTTTGTTTAAAGTACTTAAACTATACAGATGAGGTAATTGTACCATCTAGAACTTATGTATCAGTTCCTTGTACAATCATTAATGCTGGTGCAAAGGTGAAGTTTAAGGACATTGAATGGTCTGGTGCATACCAACTAGAACCAACACCAATTTATGATGGTGCAGTGAGATTTAAAAGAGGAATGTATAATAAGGGTACTTATCATTGTTTATCCTTTCATATTAGAAAACACATCCCAATTGGTAAGGGTGGTATGATTCTTACTGACTCAGAAGATGCCTATAATTGGTTCAAGTTAGCAAGATATGAGGGTCGTCATATGGATACCCTTTATAAGGATGATACATTTGATATGGTGGGTTGGAATATGTATCTTACCCCAGAACAAGCTGCAAAAGGGTTAGAACTATTTGAAAAATTAGGTGATGATAACCCTGATCAAGAAAGTTCAGGAACTTGTAAAGATCTATCTAAATTTGACATATATGAAAAGGCTAATAGAGGAGATGAAATAATTTCCACACCAGTTCCACATGAACCTAAAGAAGAATGGTTAAAAAAATAATTTATGAGAATGCGAACAGGTAATACTTTATTGAGAATAGTGATTTATGTTGCACTATTTGGTGTGATGTTGGGTATGATATTTATGTTGTAAAACTATTTATCCTCATCAATACCAGATATATTATAATCGTTATTTTCTTTTTGATTTAATGGAAGTTGTATTTGTTCTTCCCAATCTTCTTCTGGAATAGTTAAAACAGCATAACTTAAATTCACTTCAAAAAATTCAGTTGGACTATTATTAAAATATGAAACAATATTCCATTCAGGTATCTTTCTATGTCCTTGAGTATTTGGCCAAGGACAAACTCGTTTTTTCTCTATACAATGATAATCATTACAGTTCTTTTTAAGAAATTTATCCTTCAAGTAAAATGAGATACTTTTTTCTTCACCAAATTGTATTCTTGTTTTATAAAGAGGAATTTCAGAAATAATATATTGACCATTATTATGTAACCAACTAATAATTATCTTTGATTTATGAGTGTCTACAATTTTAGTTTTGGTATTACTATCGTATGAATAACCACCGATTACGAAGAAAAAACCACCACTTGATGATGTTGAAGATTCCTCTTCTTTCCCTTTAATTCTTTTTGTTCTTGTAAATAATTTAATTAACTTATGTGGTGATTTTAAATTCTTAATAAGTATTTGATGTGGTTTTGGACCAGTTGGTTGTCTATTTTGTTCTTGGTTTGTACAAGAATTAAATGATATTAATGATATAATCATTAATATAGTAATTTTAAATAGTGTTTTCATAACTTCTAAGTTTTAGTTAATATTAATTTCACTACAAAGATAACTATAATAATTTTAAAATCCAAATATAATTTACTTTTTCTATAAAATACTTATTTTTATATATTATG
>NVTD01000053.1 GCA_002401445.1 Candidatus Wolfebacteria bacterium
ATAAAAAGAGAAATAAAAAATAAAGAGAGGGAATTTGGTAGAACATCACGTTATGACCCTAAAATTGATGATATAAGAGATATCTTGGATGAATTACGTAAAGAATTAAAATCATTAACTATCAATCAAGTGGATGAAGTAATAACTATTGATTCTGAGACTGCGGAAAGAGACCCTGATATGGTAAAGAAATTACAAGATAAATTAGGAGATGAAGACATGATTCAAATAACTGAGAATTATATTAAAAATTTAATAAATGAAAATGAATCCCCTAAAATAACTAAAGATAAGTTATTAAAATCATTAAACCTAAAATAAATGAAAAGAAAACCAAAAAAAGTACAACTAAAAGTAATTGGGTTGTCCCATAATAAAAAAATTAATGATTCATTTGCATTAATACTAGAAGAAAAGGGTGGCACTAGGAGATTACCTATTTTAATTGGTGGCCCGGAAGCACAATCTATAGTAATGATATTGGAGAGTATAACCTCTAAACGACCGATGACCCACGACCTATTTGTAGTATTATGTAAAGAACATAATATACGTTTATTGGAAGTTGTGATATACAAACTAGATGAAGGTACCTTTTTCTCAAAAATAGTATGTGAGGACGAAAAGGGAAATGTTACAGAAATAGATTCACGTACATCTGATGCGGTATCATTATCACTTAGGTTTGATTGTCCTATTTTTATTCATAAGTCAATATTAAATAAATCTAGTATAGATATTGGAAACTCTAGTATTCTTGAAAAAGTAGTATCGATTGTAAGGGAAGTAGACTCTACAACTGAAACCCCTATTAAGGATTTAGAAAAAACTTTAGAGGATGCAATTATTAGGGAGGACTATGAGGCAGCTGCAGATTTAAGAGATGAAATTGAAAGAAGAAAGAACTAATGGCAAACATATCAAAATTAAATAGAATAAAGGAATATGCAAAATGTGTACAATCCCCAGCATACTACGGAGAAAACTATTGTAAGGTATTCGATCAAACAAATGGGGGGGATGTTCCCTTTAAAGTATTTCCAAGACAGAGAGAGTTTATAGAAAACTGTCTTAAGTATGATTTTAATATTGTTCGTAAACCTAGACAAACTGGTGTATCTACCACTGCTGCCTTATTTGTGGCCACAAATGCAATGTTTGAGGATAATAGAAAGACTCTTATTATTGCAAATAAACAAGATACTGCTCATGAATTTTTAAAAAAGGTAAAGAGTTTTGTTAATTACGTACCTAAGTGGATGGGGATTAAGGTAATAAGGGAAACAATGGGGTTAATTATTTTAAATAATGGTAGTGAAATAAAGGCTGTTGCAACATCAGAGGACGCCCTTCGTGGATTTACCCCAACCTTATTAGTTATGGATGAAGCGGCGTATATTGATCATGGAGAAAACGTATGGACTGCAGCACAACCCTCTTTATCTACTGGTGGTGGTGCAATACTACTATCAACACCTAATGGTAGGGACCCATTATATTATGAAATTTATGATGCTGCGAAGAATGATAAAAACAATTTTCATATAACAGAATTTAAATGGTTTGAAGACCCCAGATTTAATAAAAATTTAACCTGGACTAAGGGTGATATGGTTATTGATGATTGGTTAAGGAGGAAGGTTGTCGAGGATGATTTTATTACTTTTGATAAATTAGAAGAGAGGGGATTTACTCCAACATCGTCTTGGTTCGTTGACATGTGCCGTCAACTTAATGGGGATGAGAGAAAAATTGCACAGGAGATATTAGGATCATTCTTGGGTTCTGGTGATAACGTTATAGACGATCAGTGGATAAATATACAAGATAAGGAGAATGTTAAAACCCCAATAAGAACAGAAGAATTTGATGGTAATATGTGGATTTGGGAAGACCCTATTCCTGATCATCAATATGTTCAAAGTATAGACGTTTCTAGAGGGGATTCTGCTGACTTTAGTACGATAGTTATAATAGATGTTAATACGGGTTGTCAAGTTGCCGAGTATCAAGGAATGGTTCCTGGTGATTATTTAGGACAAATGGGATTTAAATATGGAAATAAATATCAGGCATATACTATTGTTGATATAACTGGTGGATATGGGATTGCAACCATACTAAAACTTCTTGATATGGGGTTTGAGAAGAGACTAATTCATTATGATCACACAAGAAGTAAGGTTTTAATAGACAGACTTAAGGGGTTAAGAAAGGGAGAAAAGATTCCTGGATTTAATATAAGTGGTAATAATAGAGTTCTTGTTATTCAGGAACTTGAAAGACAGGTTAGACAACAAGAATTTATTGTTAGAAGTAGTCGTGCAATTTCAGAAATGAGAACTTGGATATATAAAAACGGTAGAGCAGATCATGCACAGGGGAAACATGATGATATTCTAATGGCAATGGGTCAAGCATTATTTGTAATTAATACATCATTTAAAAACCTAAAAAGACATAATTCAACCACCAAGGCAATGATAGATTCCATGACATCTGATAGTACTGAATATAAAGATGAGATAACACCTCAGACAAATTATAATGGTCAAACTGACCAGTTATGGAATACCAAGGAATACAACTGGCTCTTTCCAGGTGCTGCAAGATAAAATAAAATCATGAAGAAAATTATAATTACAGAACAACAGTTTAAAAGGTTAGTGGAAGAATTAGTTTCTGAAGAAGAACATAATATATTTAACGACCCTAAGGCAATTGTATTAGTTGATTGGTTAAATGATTTTTCAGGTGAAGAGTATGGATTAATGACTATAATATCACATGATCATGGTAAAAATTATGATTTATATGGATTTAATGATCCAGATGTCTTTGATTCTGAGGATATAGAATATTATGTATTAACTAGTAGAGAATTTAATATTTGGAAGAAGGAGTGGGAGCCAATGAACATATATGATAAGCTTAATGTTAATAGATACGGTCATTATTATATTCTTAATTAATTAATTTGACTTTTAAAAAACAATAGACTATTTATAGATATAATACATACAATACATAACAAAATGGGACAACATACAATATATAATGACACAAATGATATCGATTACGATCTAAAGAAAATAAAACTACAGATTTTAGTAACTGAAAGGCTGGAAATAAAGGTTAACAAACGCGTGGGTGAGATAGCCCTTAAGACAGGAAATAAAGTAAAATCAGTATCTGAATATGTTCGAGACCTTATCATAAAAGATACCAAAAAAATTAAGTAATGGCAGAAAAACAACAATCGGTATATCAGTCTCTATCAAGACTCTTTGGTACAGGTGGACAGCCTGAAATACAGAAGAAAAATACTATTTCAGCAAAGGAATTATTAACCGCCACTTCTCATGAAGAGTTATTGGTTAAAAGGTTACAAGCACAACAAAGTGAATACTTAGATAATCAATTTGAAAAATTAACATCCAATTTATACCAACAATCAGTATATTATGAGACCACAAGATTAGCAAGTTACGGGGATTTTGAGGCCATGGAGTTTTCGATTGTGGGTAATACAAAAATAGCAACACCAGATGGATTTATTACCATTAAAGAACTTGCAGATAAAGGAATAGAGAACGAATTTGTTGTTTATTCATATGATCATAATCTTAAAAGGTTGGTTTCAGCAAAAGCAAGAAATGCACATTACACAAGAGATGAAATGACATATAAAATCATTTTTGATGATAGTAGTCGTATTATTGCAACACATGGTCATAGATTCTTAAAGAGAAATGGAACATATTGTAAGGTAGAGGATTTAGAGGAAGGTGATTCTATGATGCCTTTTTATGAAACTGATGATAAAATATATTCATGTAATGATGATATAGGGTGGATAAATAAAGAATTTTTTGAATATAATATTGAAAAATGTGATTTGAATAATAAAATTAACATTTATTGGGATGACTTTATAAGTGAACTTGAGAGTTTGTATAAAAAATATAACAATAGTGAATTAAAGTGGAGTGAACAATTTATAGATGTTCAATTATCTAAAAAATTTAATGTTAACGTATTTGATCTAGAGTGTTTTATAAAACAAAATGGTTATGATAGTTGGGAGATTTTGTTAGAATCATACAACATATCAACCCAAAACTTAGAATTAGAACCAGAATTTAATCATAAAATAAAATCAATTGAACCTTATAAGGTAGTTCCTGTATATGATTTAACCGTCCCTGGATATAAGAATTTTGCAACAGATACAATTATATCTCACAATACCCCCGAAATTTCAGCTAGTTTAGATTTATTTTCGGAAGAAAGTTGTCTGGTTGGAAATACAAGAATAAAGTTGTTAAATGGAAATAATCCAACAATAGAAGAACTTTATAATAGAAATGAGAAAAACTTTTGGGTCTATTCCTACGATACAAATGACAATAAATTCATACCTGCTAAATCTGAAAAGGTAATCTATAAAGGAATTCAAGATGTTTATCTAATAAAATTAGATGATGATACTGAAATTAAATCAACAGGTAATCACAAATGGTTAGGAAAAAATAATATCTATATAGAAACTGATAAATTAGTTCAAGGTAATAGTTTAACTAATCACAGAGTAGTGTCAGTTGAATATATTGGAAAAGAAAAAGTTTATGATATTGTAAATTCAGGAGAATTCAATAGTTTTGGAGTTAAATGTAATAATGGAATGATTCTTAGTCACAATTGCACTCTAGACGAATTCGGTAAAATGTTTAAGGTATTTTCAAACAGTAAAAGAATTAAGAATGTATTAGAAAACTTATTTTATAATGTCATGGATATTGATATTAACTTACCATCATGGGTAAGAAATACACCTATAAGGGAGAATAGTATTATACCTCTTCTAGATGGTACAGAAATTACAATAAAAGAGTTGGCAAAAAGAATTAAAGAAAATCCAACTAAGGATATTTGGACATATTCTATTCAAGATGACACACATAAATTAATTCCAGGCAAAATTATATGGTGTGATTTAACAAGAAAGGATAGTGAAATATTAAAAATAACACTTGATGATGGTACATATGTGGAAACTACACCAGATCATGAATTTTTGTTAAGAGATGGTGTAACAGTAAGGGCAGATAAATTAAATTCTGGGGATAGTTTAATGCCATTTTACACAAGAACAAGTATAGAATCTAAAAATAAAATAAAAGGTTATGAATTAGTTTATAATCCATCATCTAATAGACATAGGTTTACACATAGGATAGTTGCGTATGAATGTCTTACAGATTTTAAATATGAAAATAAAATAAATGATAAATTCCTCACACACCACATTAATTTTTTTAAATTAAATAATGACCCTTCCAATTTGAAAAGAATGTCATTTAGTGAACATGCAATTCTTCATGAAGAAAACTCAAAAATATTTGAAAAATATAGAAATAGACCTGATGTTGTAGAAAAAAGAATGAAAGGAATTGATAAATGGTTACGATCTGATGAAAGAAGAGAAAGAATGTCAGAAGAAATGATGGGAATATATCCTGAATATTTTAAGGATTATAATCATAGTGATTTACATACAGAACATAATGAAATTCGTTCTAATACAATGAAAAAATTATGGTCAGATGAGGATTACAAAAATGATACAAAATCAAAAATGCGATTAAAATTAAATGATGATTGTTTTGAATATATATGTAAAATAGTAAAAAATAAAAACTCATATATTACCTCTAAGGAATTGTCCGAATTATTAAAAAAGGATGATGTGTTCGTTACTTTATTTAAAGAATCAAATAACCATTTAAATAAGAATATATCAAAAACTATTAGTAGTAAAACTTTTTGGACTACTCTAAATAGACTCATTAAAAGAAAAACAAATTTGATGTACTGTGATTTTCTTATTTCTATATTACCACAGATTGTTCATGATCCCAGAATTAAATCAGTAATAGGGTCATCATATAGTAGAAATAAAAAAGTATTAACAAACCACAAAGTAGTTTCTGTTGAAAAAATATTAGAGAAGTCTGATGTTTATTGTATGGAGGTAGTTGGTCCAAATGGAGAGGGTGATAGACATAATTTTCCCATTTGTAGTAAGGATAATGATGGAAACCATACCAGAAATGGGGTTTTTGTATCGAATTGTAAATATGGTGATAATTTCATTTACCTCAAGTCAGAAGTAGATAAGGGTATTACAGGAGTTAAACAATTACCTAATATAGAAATAAGAAGAGAAGAGTCTTCGATAACAGATCAAAAAAACGTGGTTAGGTTTATATGGCAGGGAAGAGATATGGAATTTACCTCATGGCAAATGGGTCACTTTAGATTATTGGGAGATGACAGAAAACTTCCGTATGGAACTTCAATTTTGGAAAAGGCAAGGAAGATATGGAAACAATTAGTCCTTTCTGAGGATGCAATGCTTGTATATCGCCTAACCAGAGCACCGGAAAGAAAAGTATTTAACATTGATGTTGGAAACATCGATGATAAGGATATTGAATCTTATATCAATAGAGTATCACAAAAATTTAAACGCACACAACAAGCTGAAAATACTGGTAACTTTACTTCTCAGGTAGATGTTAGATATAATACATTACCAATACATAAGGATACACCTATTCCTTTATTAGATGGTAGAACATTAACTATAGAGGAGTTATCTAAAGAATATGTGTCAGGAATAAATAATGAAGTTTATTCTATAAAGGATGGAAGTTATAAAGTTGTTCCGGGTAAGGTTATCTGGTGTGGTAAAAATTATACTGCAAATAAATTAATTAAGGTTTGGTTAGATGATGATACTTGGGTTATGACAGCACCTGAACACCCCTTTATTCTTAAAAATGGTAAATCAGTTATGGCAGATAAATTAGAAACTGGATATAGTTTGATGCCATTTTATACAGAAGTGTCTGAAGGTAGAAATAATTTTATGAATGGTTATGAAAAAACTTATAATCCCTATAGTGGAAAATATGAATATACTCATAGGATTATAGGTAATCAAATAATTAAAGAAAATGAGGATTATAATACTATTCATCATAAAAACTTTAAAAAGAGGAATAATTGTACTGATAATTTACAATGGGTAGATTTTCATGAACATAAAAAAATGCATTCTGATTTAACTAAGAAAAATTGGGCAAGTGGTATTATGGATGAGGTTGGTAAAAAAGTAAGTGAGAAATTATTAAAAAAGTGGAGTAGTGGTGAGTTTGAAGAACTTAGGTCATTTTTATCAGAAGATATGAAAAGAAAATGGGAAGAAGGAGTTTATGATGGAATATCTAAAAAAGTTACTGAAACTATGAAGAAGAAATGGATAAATGGTGATTATGATCATTTATTAGAAGATATGTCTAAAAGATTTATTGAGTGGAATAAATCTGATGAAAAAAGAGAATTAACAAGACAATATTGTATTGAAAACAATACTGCAGATAATTTTAAGTGGTATAATGGTTCTGATTTACATAAAGAACATAATGAAATTAGGAGAAATGTACAGTTAAGAGACTGGTCTACACCTGGTAAAAAAGAAGAAAGATCAGAAAAAATGAAAGTTAAGTTTGATGATTTAATTTGGTCTAGATTAAGAATATGTATATTAAATAAAGAAATTATATCTCAAAATAATGCACGTGATTATATTAATTCTAATCTAATAGAACATTTAATAAGTGTTAATTCTAATAAACGTTTAGAAAGATTAAAAAGAATTTCCAAAGTTTTAGTTAGAGATAGAGTAGTAGATTTAGGGTTTAATGACTTTGCTGATTATAAATCTTCTATTTTAACTAATCATAAAGTTTTAAGAACTGAAGAAATTTATGAACCAAGTGATGTTTATTGTATGACTGTTGTTGGACCAAATAATGAGGATGACAGACATAATTTTGCAGTCTGTTCTGTGGATAATGATGGAAATTACACCAGAAATGGGGTTTTTGTTAAAAATTCTGTTGATGTTGATTATTTTTTACCTCAAAGAGCTGGTGGCGGAGTTAATAGTATTGAAACATTACCGGGTGCTAGTAATTTGGCAGAAATTGCAGATATTGAATATATCCAAAGAAAATTATTCACTGCAATGAGAGTCCCTAAATCATTCTTAGGTTTTGAGGATGCAATAGGAGAAGGTAAGAATCTCGCGATACAAGATATTAGATTTGCAAGAACCATAAATAGAATACAACAGTCTATGATTCAAGAATTAAATAAGATTGCAATCATACATTTGTTCATGTTGGGGTTTGAAGAAGATCTCGACAACTTTACTCTTACTCTTAATAGTCCATCAACCCAAGCAGAAATGTTAAAAGTAGAACAGTGGAAAGAAAAAGTATTATTATATAGGGATTTGGTATCTGATGCAGGTAATGGTCATGCAGCCTGCTCAATGAGTTGGAGCAAGAAAAATATTCTTGGTTTCTCAGATGATGAGATAATGTTAGATCTTAAACAACAAAGAATAGAAAAGGCATTGGCCTCAGAAAATGAAGCACCTCAACAAGTAATTCACACTGGTATATTTGATAATTTGGATAAAAGATACAAAAAATCTGATGAAGATCAAGCCCCAGAAGCGGAAGAGTCCGGTGGACAGGGTGAATTACCTGGAATAGGTGGAGAACTCGGAGACGAGGATATGGGAGATATCCCTGATTTAGGAGGAGAAGAGGGTGGTGAACTTCCAGGATTACAGGAAGGTGAAAAACAAATTCTAGAAGAAAGTAGATATAAAATATTAAGAGGAGATTCTACTACCCTTAATGAGGATGTGGATTCGATGATAAAGTCAATAGATAAACTTATCAAATCTGGAGAAAAAATAGTAATTAAAAAGACAAAAAAAGAGGAAAATAGTTCATAAAAACCTGTCCTTTTTACACTTAGAGACTATTTATATATGAGTATCTAAGTAAAATTTGATTAAATATAATAATACAAAACCTTCTTACATTCATTCTATCCAATTTTAATCATATTGATAGATACTCAGTGGATGTGGGTAAGGTTTTTTTAATTTAATATAAAATGATAATAACAAAAAT
>NVTD01000054.1 GCA_002401445.1 Candidatus Wolfebacteria bacterium
CTGGGCGGACAGAATACAAAAACACACTACGTATGTAGTGTGTTTTTGTATTCTGTCCGCCCAGCAGGACTCGAACCTGCGACGTTCTCCTTAAAAGGGAGCTACTCTACCAGCTGAGTTATGGGCGGATGTTATTCAATTTTTTAAAAAAGGAAAATAAAAACAGAGCATTGCTCTGGTGCCTCTTTTATACCACAATTTTAACATGAGATAAAGACGTGTTATTGTACCAGAATGAAAAAGGAAGTGTATCTAATTCTAGACAACATACGAAGCGTTCACAACGTCGGGTCTGTTTTTCGTACAGCGGATGCTTTTGGTGTAAAAAAGATATTTCTTGTTGGAACCACGCCAACACCACTTGATCGATTTGGTGTAAAAAGGAGTGATGTTGCAAAAGTAGCACTCGGAGCAGAGGAGACTGTTGATTGGGAACATACGGAAAATGTGGAAGACGTTATTGCGAAATTACAAAGCGAAGGTGTGCATGTGTTTGCTGTCGAGCAAAGTAAAAAATCAGAAAAGCTTGGTACAGAAAAGAGGAAAGATAAAGCCGCCTATGTTTTTGGTAACGAGGTCAATGGGATCTCGGAGGAAATACTTGAAAAATGTAATTCTGTTTTAGAAATACCAATGAAAGGAACAAAAGAGTCACTGAACGTATCAGTGACTGCTGGCATAGTTTTGTTTGAGGTTACAGAAAATTAGGAACCTGTCCGCGATCTCATGTCATGCTGAAAGTGTCGAAATTTTTAGCGAACAGAGTGTATTGCGACGAAGCAATGTAAATATTGTCGAGAAGGAATACGAACTGTGCAGCAAAAATTTCGCGCTTTCGGCTGGCAAGGTTGGTTTTTGTTTAATCCGGTGAGATCGTGGGTAGGTTCTAATACGAATATGTGGAGACTACACGTCCTTCGCGATCGAGAAGTTGTATTACCTCTCGCTTTCTTTTCCATAATGTATCCTCACGATTTAGAAACACTCGCCACTCGCCAGTGTAGAAATTATCATCATTCTTATGCTTCACTAAACAACTGTTGTAATTAACTTCTTCGAGCACATATTTTCTACAAGTACTCTGTAGATCAAAAGGAACATTTGTTGGTGTAGAGCATCGAGGTATTCTTTCTATGTAATCTAAACAACTATCGTTAAACTGATTTGGACGTTTTGGAATTGTCTCGTCTTCGGGAAGAGGACACTTTTGTGGAAGTCGGGGAATAAAATCTTGGTGCTGCTCAAAGTATCCTGTGCACACGTTTGTTTCAAAAGAAAGACCAATAGGAGAGCGCCCGCTGGATATTATTATTACGTCTCCAGGATCAGCTGAGAGATTGTCTCCATTTCCTGACCTACCAACATATGGTAGTTGAGATACTTGCCCTATTTGTACTGAGGCACCAGACGAAAGACTAACGAGACGCCATCCTGTCATAACAATACGAGCCGATGCTCTTCTGTCTACACGTAGACGCACATACTCTCGGGATGGGTCACCTCGGGATGTTCGCTGGACTGTTGATATAGAAACATCTTGTGCATAAGGAGATACAGATCCATTGGTAGGAATGTCATCTGTGTGGGTGTCGGGTTCGGTTGCTGCAGCGGGTTGTCTTGGTGTGTACGTTGCATGTCGTATGTTGGGGATGACGAATGTAGGCATAGAAAAGGAGAACAACCCACTACCTTCAGTGTTTGCGCTTCGTGTTGGGCCTCCGGCAAAAAACCATACAAACCACATTAGAGCAAACAAACCTAATATTGGAAGTATATCTTTTGAGAAATTCATAGTAGTACTTGTATTGTCCGTTAACTGTTCTTTTTTGTCAAAAGGTCAAGAATACTAGAACAATCTCATGTCGTACTGAAGGCGGAGAAATTTTTTCTACACGCATTATATTTTGACGAAGCAATATTTGCGTATTGGGGAGGGAAAATAGAGTGGGTGTGGTGGAAATTTCACGACCTTCAGTCGGCAAGCTTTGTTTTTACTTATTATTGCGTTGAGATTGTTCTAGTATTCTACTTAGTTCCTCTTTTGATACTTTTGCGTCACTCCAGACTTGCTTTGTACCATTCGGCCCCATTATGTATGGGTCAGTACCTTTTCCGGTTATTAGGATGACGTCATCGGTTTTTGCATGAGAGATTGCTGTTCTAATTGCCCCGCGGCGATCCAGAATTATTTTCGGGTGAGTTGTTTTAAATCCTCTTGCGAGGGCATCAACAATCTCCTGAGGGTCTTCATCATATGGATCTTCATTTGTAAGAATTACTTCACTGCAATAGTTTTCAGCAATGGCTCCCATCTCTGGTCTTTTCCACGTATCACGTCCACCTCCGGTTGAACCAAGTATGCATATCTTTTTCCGATCTGGATATGCACTGTAAATGGCAATGAGTGAATCAGGTGTATGGGCGTAATCAACAATCACACTAAAGTCTTGTCCTGCATCTATTTTCTCTGCACGACCAGGAATACTTTGCACATGTTCAATACTTTTTCTAATAATTGCGGTATCAATATTTTGGCTCCGAGCAAACATGCTCGCTGCAAGTGCGTTATAAATAGTAAATGTGCCAGGGAATGCGGTGCGTATTTCAAGTCCATCAAATGTAAAAGATGCACCAGAAATTTTCGTGCTATAGGGTGCGACAGTTTCAAGGGAGAAAGGAAATGGTTCAACATGAGGAAGTGAAAGATAGTAGGCACTTTCCGGATCATCACTATTTGCAATCATTACTCGTCGTAATTTTGAGGAAGTAGAGAGCGCGATACCCAACTCCCGCTTTGCATCACGATAGTTTTCGAATGAACCATGTGATTCGATATGTTCTGGGGCAAGATTGGTAAAAATAAGAGCATCAAGTGAAATATGCAAATGACGCATTTGCTTCACAGCCTCTGAGGTGAGTTCGAGAACAACCCAATCACATTTTGCAGATATCGCACGTCGTAGGAATTTCTGCAAAAAGAATCTCCCCGGCGTCGTCATTTTATAGAGATTAGGTTCATCATTTTCTCCCACTTTGAAATGCAATGTGCTGGCGAGTGCAGTCTTGAAACCTGCACCCTCCAAGGTACTGTTAACAAATTCAACAGTACTTGTCTTTCCTTTGGTTCCAGTTACCGCAACTATTTTAATGTTGTGTGAGGGGAAGCGATAAAAAAGTGCTCCAAAAAAAGCTAGCAAGCGATGATAGAATGGTTGCCCAAAAGTATATATTGGAGTTGGTATTATTTTTTCAATAGCACGAAGAATTTTTTCCATAGGATAATTGTGTAGAGTGTTTATGAGGAGCCAAGTGATTTGAGTGCTTCAGTGACTCGTGCGCTTGTCCCTTTTGCTTCTTTAGGTATTTGTTGTAGTGCGTCGCGGGCTTCGCTCTCACGATATCCGAGCGCTTTTAGCGCTTCGAGTACATCGAGATCTTCTTTCATTACTTTAGAAGTTGAATTGCCATCGTACGTTATTTTATCTTTTAGTTCAAGAACTATTTTGCTTGCGGCTTTTGTACCGATACCAGAGATACTTGTGAGATGACTTGTGTCCCCGGATATAATTGCTTGTTTGAGAGTGTCGACACTAGTTATGCTTAATATTGATAGAGCTGATTTTGGACCGATACCAGATACCGTGAGTAGCTTCTCGAATAATCCTAGTTCGTTTCTGTCAGAAAAACCATATAGATCCAATGCTGTTTCGCGAACGACGAGATATGTCCAAAGGGACACAGTGCTATTTGATCCTGAAATAGTGTCGCGTGCGCCCATTGTGACAAATACCTTATATCCAATACCTCCGACAGATACAATTATATAATTTGTGTCATCATGCAGTAGTTTTCCTTCTAAGTGTCCAATCATAACTCCCAGTATACTATAGATACAAATACGGGGTGGTTACTTGCCTTACGGCGCGCCCTGTGCTATATTTTGAGCTCAATAAACGTTATATATGCCAATTATAAAGTCAGCAAAAAAAGCAATGAGAGGATCTCGCAACAAGCGAGTTTTTAATGATCGACGAAAAGGAGCTCTTAAGGGTGCTGTTAAAGAAATACAAACTCTTGTACAAGCAGGAAAAAAGGCAGAGGCACAAGCTATTTTGCCAAAAGCATTCAAAGCTATAGACAAGGCTGCAAAAGGGAATACAATCAAAAAGAATACCGCTTCTCGTAAAAAGTCTCGTTTGAGTAAATTAGTTTCAAGTAAATAAAGATAAAAAACCACTCCCAGAGTGGTTTTTTGGTGCCATTTTGCTATTGACTTTAGTCAATGAAAATGATAGAGTAACTAAGCGCAAATGACTGTGCAAATAAAGGAAAGGCAAAATCATGTTAGCAGCAAAAAAGTTAGCAAAAAAGCCGGTTCCTCGGAAGAAGAGCACTAGCGACTCCGTACAGGGAGGGATGGAGTCCCCGGTGACGATAACTGTTCCAGCATCGGTAGCTGCTCTGGTAGCAACGGTGTGTGCAGCGAAGACTTCGCTTAGAGATAGATATCAAAGATGATTTTCTACTCTCCCTGTGCGGAAACAGATGTATGTAATCTTCCGAAACCGCAGAACAATCCAAACCGGTAAGCAGGACGCTTACCGGTTTATTTTTTTACTTGTTTATGTGGCCAATTTAATATAAGGTACAGAATGAGGCTCTCGTAGTTCAATGGATAGAATGTGAGTTTGCGGAACTCATGATCTAGGTTCGATTCCTAGCGAGAGCACAAAGCGTAAAGAAAACGAGCCCTGCGGCTCGTTTTCTAGCTTTGTGAGGCGGAGCCATGTTTTGCGATTTTCCTTGAGCAAAACGGGCGAGCCCGGGCAGGAGGTTCTTAATGAACGTAGTGAATTTAGAAACCTGCGCCCAACAGAGTTTCGATAATCACTAGAATATATATAGAAGACTTGTGACAGATTCCCACCAGGAACAAATTTAGAAACCTGCGCCCAACAAAGTTTAGATAATCACTGTAGTAGAAGGGTTGCGACTGAGTCCAATAACACACACGAAAAAACCTTGCGATATATCGCAAGGTTTTTTAGTGTGTGTTCTTTATACCGAATCAAAATCCCAATTTATCGAACAATTTTTCTAACAAAGGTTCAAGTAGTTCTTCTTGTTGTATGTTTCTACCCAACAGAGTTTCTACCGTATGTGTGTTCACATCATACAATGGGATTATCACGTAGGGCATTAAAAGTTTTCTTGATCTCAATACTAGTTTTGCAGGAATATTTTCATCATCAATACCAAATGCGTCTAGGTCTTCATATACGTAAAGGCGATCTTCAATCAGAACTCCCTTGTTGTTTATTTCACAGCGTATCTTCGGCGGTTCTTTTGCAGTAAATAATAGTAAACCACCTACCCCTAATAATAGTAGGATACCCAATAGGAGGTTTCCAAAAATTATTACAGTACCGGATAGTCCTAGTGTGAGAATACCCACAACCCAATACCAGTCTTTGGATTTCTGACGCGGTTCATATTCGTATGTCTCCCAAGAAACTCTTTGTCCAGAGGATGTTGTCATATGTATATTGTAACGTGTACATCATAAAATGAAAGCTACTGTTATATAGAACAATATTGTTTATGGAGCACATAATATCAGTACTATATCGTCACTATTACCATATTCCCATGCTTTATTTGGACCATGGGATTGAATGACACGTACTGTTTTTGTAAGCCCTTGGCATCCAATGGTGGTTGCACCACAGGTATAGTCAGGATCAAACCAATAATTTTTCCCCCAAGGATCGAGGGGAACGTTAGTCATGTAGGGGCCATTCCAGTTGGGGAAACTTCCATCAGTAGATTGTAGTCCCGCACGACTGTCATTTAGATATATTTCTGGATTTTGTACACACGGAGACGGAGGTAGTGCACGAGGAAGTAGGCCAGTGTCATCAAAAAGGAGTTCCATTGCGAGGTGTATCTGATTAAGTTCTGTTTGTGCTTTGGCGATGCGTGCTTTTTTTCGGGCACCATCTAGACTTGCAAAAACAATCGAAGACAAAAGTCCTATTATAGAAATAACAACAAGTAGTTCGATTAATGTGAACCCTTTTCTTGGAAGAGAGGACATAAAATTATTGTACCTCTTCTTTAGTGAGAGGGGAATGACACTTCAGGCGGTTTCTTAGAAGTTTTATTTGACCACTACGACTCCTATGTCACCTGGACCAAAGTGATTGTGGTACGCCCACGGTCCTACGGTCTCAAAGGTGAATTCATACGAACTACCCGCATCTATTGCTGTCTTGGCATCAAACTCTGGAAAGATCTCGTGTGACGGATGTACGTCTGATGCGACCCACATTCCTTTATTGCTTTCGTTGAGGAAGGTTACAGTCTGACCTTGCTCGACAGTAATTTCTTTTGGAGAGAATCCTTCATTTGTGTAGGTAATGAGTGTTGAATCTTTTGGTGCAACAATCATTTCATCCACGTCAGTATTTCCTGGTGCGGGTACGGCATTTGTGACGGGCTGTGTGTCTGTTTCGTTGGGCGTAGTAGATTCTTCATCTGTTCCACGGAAGAAGAAAAAGGCGATGATGATAAGGATGATTACTATAAGTATTTTTTTCATAAATATATATTAGTTATTAATTTTGTATGAAACCCATAATCTTCTAAAAAGAGGAAGCGATAAGGTTGAAAGAACAAAACCGGTTGTGGGGACGATAGAATTAATAAACGGACTTGGCAGGTCCGCAATTATAAAAAACAGTACTATTGTGGTGTAGGTGAGTACTGTGATGATTATTTTTCGCGTCCCACTTGTTTCCCATGCTTTGTCGAGCGTAACTTGTTTGTTTCGGCGTTCGATAGCGAGAACTCTTTTTTCAAGGTCGTTCATTGTTCTATGGTCGCACATTTTGGGTAGATTTTCTACCTTGTGGGTTGTGATTACTGGGGGCTATCTTAGGCGGGAACCGTGGGGCTCCATGCACGGTAAGGTTATTTTAATTTCTCAAATATACCTGCAGTGAACAGAAGTATTGGGATATTTTTCCTTTCTTTTTCTTCAATGATATTTATTGCCCTTTTTTCTATAATAAGCATTTCCCCAAAAAAGTTTATCGGATTTGGTGCATAGACAGTGATTTTTTCGTGTTCGTTCGACTGTACTTTTATAAACCTAATATCTTTATTGGTAATAAAACCAATTTTTTGGATCCCAGGAGAAATTTCAAAGTACACAGGGTTTTCAAAGGCACCCTTTGTTTTTTCCGAGAAATTTTTAAGGTTGAGAATTACCTTAAAAACATAAGAGAGTATTCCTTCCTTGGTTGATTTTTTTGCCACACCATTTTTAACAGATGAAGTTATTTTTTTAGTTACAAAGTATCCTAAAAGTGATATTGAAAAAAAAGAGATGGCAAAAGCAAAAAGTATATTTAGTTGAGGAAAGAACTCTCGCGAGATCCAAGCTACGGACTGTATGATTTTGTATGAGATGAATAATGGTATGAGTGTGATAACTCCTCCCAAAAAGTATTTTAATATTGTATTCATGTATTTTTTATTAGGGCTATCTTGGGATGGAACCATAAGTGGTAAGGTTTTGTAAAGGTAGGGTACTCTTTTTTAGGATTCGGTCACGAGTTTCTAATTCGCTTCACTCATAAGAACTCTCGACCCCGACTCAGCCCTCTCTCGTCCCCCGGACGCGGGCTTCCGTCTTTCGAATCCCGGCACTCTTCGGGAAACATACAAAAAACACCCATTAAGGGTGCTTTTTGTATGTTTGTCGGAGTGCCGGGATTCGAACCCGGAGTCACTCGCTCCCAAAGCGAGCATGTTAGCCGTTACACCACACTCCGATATTTAATTTTTATTTAGTCTGCCCCACTCCCCTTCAAGACCCTAAAGTAACACAAATACGCGAAAAACCCTAGACATACCCGCTTCTCCATAGCCAAACTACTTATTCCTATACAAATAAAACTGTAGAACCACAACCCACGACATAATCGCTCCTATAGACATAGGAATAATTAATACCAAATCCTGCAATACAAACCCATATACAACCCAAAACGAATACGATACAGCGAGAATAGAGAAATAAAAGAAAGAAAGCCCTTCCATACTTTCTCGTGCCTTATTTTTCCTAACCTGTGCAGTAAGCCCTATCCCGGTGACCACCAAAGAAAGAACGACTGTAATAATTTTAATGAAAGTCATTGCACTCTATTCTACCAATTAAATTTAGCGCCATAAAGCACTACAATAGAATATTCGGTAAATAATCCACCACAGCTTTTTTTGAAACATCATCTAAATAGACAACAACAAGATCAACTTGAAATTCAGAGTCCATTCTCTTGTCTATTAAGTATGTCTGTATTACCCTCTTTAATCTTTCCTTCTTGTGGTAATGCATATTTTCCTCTGGGCGATATCCTACGCTATCCAGACCAAATGTTTCACGTGACACAATACCCTCTGTTACACATGTAACACTCCTTAGATCTCTAGAGGAAGTCTTTACTTCAACAAAATGAATTCTCCCTTCCCTTTTGGCAACAATATCCAACTCGCCCCACTTTCTTGAATAATTTGTATCGAGAATATTAAAACCTTTTCGCTTTAAAAATTTAATCGCGATCATCTCTCCTTTCGCACCCACAACATTATGTTTGGCCATTTGTATTAATTATAGCAGGGAATACTATCCTGATATTCAGTATTAGTTACATGTGTAACCTAGATATGTGTATCACGTGAAACATTGTCTATGAGACGTCCATTTAAAACCCATACATAGAGCCACACATGTATTCTATGACTCAAAGGTCACTGGAAAAGGACGTCCTTTATCAACATGTCCCCAACATTATCCACAGATGGGCAAGTTTGTGGTACTGGATTAGTCAAATTTTATATTATTAAATAAAGATGCTAACATTGGTAAGTACTTATATATAGCGGGTATAGTTAAGTGGTAGAACACGTCCTTGCCAAGGATGAGACGGGATTTCGATTATCCCTATCCGCACTTTTAGCAAAAAACAGCCCTATATAGGGCTGTTTTTTGCTA
>NVTD01000055.1 GCA_002401445.1 Candidatus Wolfebacteria bacterium
TTTTTAAAACCTTGCGATATATCGCAAGGTTTTAAAAAGGTGAGGGGTTTACATTAGCTACTTGTCGGATGCATTCTTGTAATTCTGTTCAATAACGCTCCAGTTTACGTTAGCCATAAAATCATCTATATATTGCCCTTTACCACTCGGCTGATAGTCAGCAACAAATGAATGCTCCCACATATCAATACCAATAATCCATTTTAATCCGGTGAGGTGTCCCAGGTGCTGTTCATCCACCCACACATTCATGAGTTTCTTTTGTTCATAGTCGTAATAAAGGATTGCCCAACCAATACCGCGAGTTTTTGCGAGTGCTTTGAAACTTGTAAGCCAATTTTCTACTGAACCCCACTCTTGGGCGAGCGCTTGGGCAAGAGCGCTCTCTTGCCCAAGCGCTTTAGCCTCTCCTTCTAAACTCGCAAAATAGTATTCATGATTTCGCATACCGTCGAATTCAAATCCAAGACGTCGTTGCATTTCGCTCTGCGCGTATGGGTTATCTGAGTCCCTCTTAATTTCCTCAAGAATAAGATTCACGTGTTTTACGTATCCCGAATAGAGCTTCAAATGCTCATCAATATTTGTTTGAGAAATACCTTTGAGAGCGGGAATATCAAATGTTTTTGCTGTATATGTCATAAAAGAGTTAGTTACTTATATAGACAATATATCATGCAGGGGGCACTTGTGTATATCACTTTGACATTGGGCTATTGCAGGAGTACTGTGTTTACAGAACGCTGTATTGAAAAAAACGACATAAACCTCAAATATACTACTATGGATATGACAAATTCTACCTTTCACCATCAGGACGTATGTATGGAAGAAAGCGGATTCGAATTCGGGGTAGCAGTGGCGGATTGTGTAAACGCTCTTTACGAAGAGTTCTTTGGGATCGGAAACCAGATCGTGTGCACAGTGGCAATGTTGATAGGTATGATTGGTTTGCTTGTGTTTCCTGGGGAAACGATTCTTTTACTTAACGAATCGTATCTGATCGCTCTTGTCCTTGTGTATATATATCATCTTATTGCACATGGGGTATACGTAGGGCTGGTGGGATCAAAGGATAAGGATAGACAGTTAGGAAAGCTTGAGTGCATTCGCCAATACTCGGATAAAGTATGGTGGACCGTGCTACCTCCATTTTCTGCCCTCATCTGTCTTGTGCAAGTGGAGGAGTGGTATAGATATCCTTGGAGTGTTGTAGTTTGGATAGCATCAACGTTTAGTGGTTGTGTTATTCTGATTGTGTTTGGGAAACTCAAGAAATGGTTCAGTCCAAAAATTGTGCTTGGAAAACTCAAGAAGTGGTTCAATTCAAAAAAGACACTTAGTTGAGATGATCTATAGTCCAGTTCATTTTCAAAGCGACGTATTACTATGCGTCGCTTTTTTTGTAAAAAAATCCACCCGGAACCGTGTTGGTTGGGTGGATTACGAGTGCGCTTCAAAGTATTCGGACATACGTGCCCGAGTACGTTCGTTTCGTCTTAATATTTGGATTTCTCTGAAAATTTCATTAGTAGATAATAAATGTTTTGTGTCATTAGGAAACTCAATACAATACATTAAAGTTCCTCCATTTTTTCTAACACAATACGCGTTATTGGCGAACGCGAAGTCTATGATATGAGAGAACACAGTATTATGTACATCGTACTCGTCTAAGACAACACATTGTATGATATTTTCAATCTGATCTCCATTCAGTAGTAATCGAATTTTCATAAGGATCAAACTGATATTGTTATATACAAAATGCGTGTGTAGGTCAAATTCTTGCAAAAGTTAGCGCGTGGTGTAGAGTGAAGGAAATTGATCTTTGGAGATAGATATGGAAATAACAATGATGATTCCACAGGCTGAAATCGGTCTCTTTTTTAGAGAGATCTGCTCGAGAAGGAAAAGAACTGTTGAAGAGGAACTGTCTCGTTTGCTACAACATGCCTACAAAAAGGGTATGTGCGCTGATTTTCAACATAACTGCATGACAGAAATATGTATACAAGGTCGGCACACTCGTATCAAAATTGATGCAGATACCCAAGCGTACATACAAGAGCAAGCTGACGTTGCAAGGACTTCCTACAACTGGGTTGCGACAGTATTAATAAGTATGGTCCTGTGGCCACACAGGAGGCTTGCCCGAGATATGTATAGAGCAAGAACAAAAGTAACTTCCCTCAGCTAATTTATTAAGAATTCAATCCCCATCTGTTAGAAAGCAGAGGGGGATTTTTTGTTATAATTTCTTCAATGGCACACAAGAAGCACTATTTTGATGGCCCCGTATCTAGCGGATTCGTCTCACTCTATTCAAGTAAACTAATTATTTCGATTGCAGTCGGACTTTTGGGAATGTTTTTCCCTATTTTTCTCTATAATTTATTTGGGCAAAATTTTCAATTAGTGGTGTTGTATTATGGACTCGGATTTCTCCTATATTTATTTACGGTTGCAGCAGGTGCAATAATGCTTGATGATATTGGTTTTAGGTGGGCACTGCGTGCGAGTGTGTTTGTGGGAGCAGCGAGCTATATCGTCTATTACTTTATGGACGTGAATAATTTGAGTACAACCATTCCCATTGCGCTCTTTCTCTCGACACTGTATCGGGTACTCTATTGGGTGCCGTATCATGTGAACTTTACAAAGTTCACAAATAAGAAGAATATAGGGCGACAAGTAAGTGCAGTGCTTGCAACACAGATTGGGCTCAAAGTGTTGATGCCGCTTGTTGCAGGAGTCATCATCACACTCTATGATTTTGATGTGTTGTTTATAATGGGTATTATTATTTTTTTTGCATCTGGTATTCCGTATCTCACCATTCCGCGTACTCGGGAGAAGTATAGTTGGGGGTATTTTGAAACGTGGAAGAATTTTCTTACACGAATTACACACAAAACAACGCTGGCATTTATCGCGGCAGGAGCCGAGACAATGGTTGGGATAGTTGTGTGGCCGATATTTATTTTTGAACTACTTAATGGAAATTATTTCCAAGTTGGACTTCTTTCTACGTTGATTGTGGGAGCGACTGTTGTTGTACAACTGATGAGTGGGAAATATTTGGATAAGAAAATAAAGAAAGAAAAGATGTTGGCATGGGGAAGCGTATTATATTCACTTGGATGGGTAGTAAAGGTATTTATTATTACCGCTTTTGAAATATTCTTTATTGGTGTCTATCACAGTATGACCGCAATCATGGCTCGAACACCTTTTGACGCGATGACGTATGAAATGGCTGCGGACGAAGGACAGTATATAGATGAGTTTACAGTGATTAAAGAGATGGCTTTGCAGACTGGGCGAGTACTGATGACCCTGATCATTCTTGCGGTAACATTTATCGGACCGATCAAGTGGGTGTTTATATTTGCGGCTATTGCATCACTCTTCTTTCACTTTTTGCGCTCGAGAGATTTAACTTTTGTATAAATATCTACCAGTGTCGCTATTATTAGTAGTGTAATACTATTTTTTGCTCTTGGTATCACCAAACAATAGTTTTTGTAGTCCACTCCCTACAACATTAATCAATAGTCCAAATAGTAGGAGTCCTGTAAAACGCGTCATAATTGTTACTAGCTCGCCAAATAATGTTTCGGGCACAATCTGTGGTACACCCCCGAGAATAACCTTTGCTGACCAAATCATAGATAGAGGGATATTTGCGAATTGCTCTCTTGGCCATTCAGCAATGAATATTAATGATCCTGCTATTACTACTGAGGTTAGTAGGGAAAATATATAAATGCGTAGTTTGTAGCCATGCAAAAGATCCTCTTCTTCTAGGAGTGTTCCACTTTTTATATTGCCCTTTTTCGTTAATTTTATTAAACGTAGTGTTCTCAAGAAACGCAAAATACGGAACATTCGCGCTGATTTGAGGTATGTGAGGTTAAAGAGTCCCATATATGATGGCACAATTGAGAGTAGGTCAATAATTCCAAAGAAGCTGAAAATATATGTTAGAGGTTTCTTTTGGTTGGCTATGATTCTTCCAATATATTCAATAGTAAAGAATAGTGTCGCGGCATATTCGATGGTAATAAAAATTGTATTGTATGAATCCAGAGCTGCGACAGTGTTTAGTATGATGCTCAATACCGATACGAGTGTGAGAGCTGCAAGAAAATTGTTTACAATTAAAAAATACTTCGAGCGGGTGTTATAAAAAATGTCTCGCATTGCTTTCTTCATAAATAAAGTATATCAATTTACTTCTTAGTAAATCATGTTCTTGTGCAAAAGATTATATTTTATCTTATATAATTACAGTATGAAATCGTCAGGGAATACCGGTAAGATATGTATTTTGGGAATCGTTTTATTAAGTACTCTTTTGATATGGAGTGCTGTTGTTTCGACTAGTCCAAGTGATACTCTCGTTGTTGCGTTTCTCGATGTCGGGCAGGGGGATGCCATTTTTATAGAAGCACCCAATGGAAGTCAGGTATTGATTGATGGAGGGCCAAATAAAAGTGTATTAAGAGAGCTTGGGAGAATGATGCCTTTCTATGATAGGTCTATTGATGTTGTTATTGCGACACATCCTGACAGCGACCATATTGGTGGATTGCCAGCAGTCTTTAAAAATTTCGATGTGGATGTTGTATTCGATCCGGGCGTTGATTCAGATTCAGGAGTATTCAAAGCGTATGAGGATTTGATCTTGGAGAAGAACATAAAAAGAATACATCCTTTTGCAGGAACAGTAATTAGTTTAGGTAAAGACATTTCACTGGAAATACTTTTCCCTGATCGCGATGCAAGTAATATGAAGGCAAACACCGCATCAATCATTGCGCGATTGGTGTATGGAGAGAGCGAGTTCCTATTTACTGGTGACTCACCAAAATCAATTGAAAAATATTTGATGTCGATTGGTGCAGATATAGAAAGTGATGTGCTGAAAGTAGGACATCACGGATCAAAGACTTCATCGGTGGAGAGTTTTGTTGCACGCGTGAGTCCTGCGATTGCTGTTGTCTCTGCTGGGAAAGACAATCGTTATGGGCATCCACACCGGGAAGTTATTGAGACATTTAATGCTGCTGAAATCGATATGTATTCGACTGCAGAGGAGGGGACTATTATTTGTACAACGAAAGGAGATGGTGTGGTAAAATGTAAATAGAAAGAAAGGATTGCTATGACGTATACAATGTCGCATGGAGAACACCCTACTATAATAGTGCGGATTAATCTCGATGATCTTTGGAAACAGTATCAGCAGTATATTTTATATCTGATTACGTGTAATTTACTACGCGTGACAGGTAAAAAGTTGGATCTTTTAGATTTTTCCCAATAGTCGCTTTTGCCATTGATTATTGGGTTTGGAAAAATCAGGCACGCGGGGGCAGCTTTTGCTCTCGCGTTTCTTTTTCATAAAAAAACCACTGCTTTTTCAAACAGCATTTGTATTATCAGGGATGTGGCGGTGTAGTTGAGTTTATTTCAGATGAGAGTAGTATAAATATAGAGGGAAATAACCTTTTTTGTTATTTCAGAACGTCTTAGCTCTATTGCTAAGTGATGTGAAGTTCTAACAGGAAGAAGAAAATGAAAAAAAGGAGCAAATTAAGACGGAAACGTTCTATCGAAAAGTTGGCACGCTCAAAGGTTGAAATGAGTATTGGGTTTGATGGGATGCGTCCAACAGCGACGGTCGGTGGAGTGACCATACACTCACCATTTTGTGGTTACGATGGAGATGGAAAGCCTATCTATCGTGCAATTACAAGGAGGGAGACGCTGAAGAGAGAAAGGTCCGCTATCAGACTGATGTTTGAGTGTAGGGATGAGATCATTGCTCATCTCAATGAAGAACCACAACGGTGTTGAGGAATTCAGTTAATATCGTACATGTGAGTAGTTAAAACATACTCCCCTAGAACCTTTTAAATCAAAACCCCCTACGGTTACGCTGTCGGGGGTTTTTTGTTGGATATTTTTCCTAGACCCTTCCCCCTGTCCCCTAAATAAGTCCGGCTTTCTTTAATGTTGCGTATGCGCCGTTCTTGTTGATTGTCTTGATTGCTTGAGTAGAAAGGGTAAGAGTCATGGTCTTCTTTAGTTCTGGTATATAGATACGCTTTTTTTGGAGATTAGCATATTTACGAGTCTTTCCAGTAGGGTTATATTGGGTAGCACGAACACGGTTGCTGTAGTTTCCAGCCATCATTGAGGATTTTCCGGTTATTGCGCATGCTTTTGCCATGAATATTGTTTAAAAATTGGTTTCCGTATGGTAACATAAAACAGCATAGTTGCAAAGTGTAGAACCCGTCTACAATCTCAACGCAAGTAAATGGAGATAAGCTTGCTGGCTGAGAATCACGAAATTCCTGCTACAAATTATTCTTTTCTTCTCAACAATGTTCACATTGCTTCGTCGAAAACTATAATTTTCACTAGAAATTTCGACAATTTCAACACAGCATGAGATTATAGACAGGTTCTTAAATAAAACAGATGGAAACAGTATTCATATTTAACATAATAATTCTCATACTCTCAGTCGTAGCACATGAGCTCGCTCATGGTTATGCAGCTGAGCATCAGGGTGATCCTACCGCACGACTTGCGGGTAGGCTTACCATGAACCCACTTTCTCATATGGATCTTATGGGCTCGTTTATTGTTCCTGTATTACTCTCTCTCATTCCAGGAGGTATTGTGTTTGGGTGGGCAAAGCCAGTTCCATATAATCCTTACAATTTAAAGAATCAGAGATGGGGTGAGGTGTGGGTTGCAGCAGCTGGACCTCTTACAAATGTGTTCATTGCGCTTGTATTTGGATTAATCATTCGTTTTAATGAAGTACTCAGTCTTTCAATGGCAGTCATAGAGATATCGAGCATGGTTGTATTCATAAATATACTACTTGCTGTATTTAATATGATTCCTATTCCACCACTCGATGGATCCAAGGTTCTGTTTGGATTTCTTTCATATAAATACAACTATATTAAAGAGTGGTTAAGTCGAAATAGTATTTTCATACTATTATTTTTCATACTCTTCCTCTGGCGGATGATGTTGCCGGTTGTATTCCTACTTTTCGGGCTGTTCACTGGGATTGATTTGGGCTAAAACATTTTTGAAAAAATGTTCGCCCGATCAAGCGAAGCTTGATTTAGGGGTTGTGGTTTTGATAAACATATTTTTTGTGGTTGAATGGTTTTAGACGTACACGGGTGTGTACTATTTGAAATAATTTTTTAATCCTAGAACCTGTCTAGAGTCTTCCCCCATGACAAGAAAGCCTTATTTTTGACTACAAAACTACGTCTCGCACTCAATAGAGTTCACTCTACTTCGTGCTCCGACTTGTTTTTCGCCTAAAAATAAGATTTTCTACCACGGGTACCACGAGACTCTAGATAGATTCTTAAACCAAAAGGAGGCTTCAATGGAAGCACTATCAGTACAAACATTGAGTTTTTTGAAAACCTTGGTGGAGACGTCGAGGCAACAAGAGCCAAAAAAAGTTGGGTCATTGTGTGATGCTTTGTCGCAACTTGGAATTGAACCCGTTGATCCAGTTGCGGTAGATCAGTATAAAGCCGACATGGTCAAAGGAAAGTTTGTTGGGTTCTTTGAGTTCCACATACATCACTTCTTCATCACTGCGATTCTCTTTATGGCGCTTCTCTCATTCGTGACGATGGTGTCATTATCTAGTGGTGTTGGTGCTTCTCTAACACTGTTCTCTTTATCTCTGCTCCTCTTGTGTTGGGTGTTTTCACAAAGCGGCCGTGTGGAATACGGAGTAGGAGCGTGGACACAGGAGACTTTGAATATAGATCAGATACTTGTCAGAGATGAAGCATTTGATTTGGCTGTTCCTGTGGTTAATAGAATAAGAAGAATACACGAGGTGTACCCACATTTTTCTGTCTGGTTGGAGAGATTTGGGTGGGATCCAATATTACGATTGGTTGATACTCGAACTATTCCAATAGTGGATACTCCGGATTCATTTGTAATCGCAATGTGGGATTGTCCGGGGTTTAATCCAGAAAAACATCGTGTTTCAGTGAGTGGGGTGTAGAACCTTCACAAACCATTTCAACCGCCAGTCTATACGTGACTGGCGGTCTTTTGTTGACAAAGTAACAAAGGTGGGCTACTATAGGCGACTGTAGTATTTTGTATGGAGGGGTAGCTCAAATACCAAGAGCATGCTCATTGATGAGTAGGTTATGCGGTGCGAGTCCCATTCCCTCCGACAGAGTACAGTACAGTCTTACATTTTACTGTGAGCGAGTGTAGCTCAGGCGGTAGAGCACGTCCTTTCTAGGACGATGGCAGGGGTTCAAATCCTCTCACTCGCTACAATTCTCTTCAAGTCCCATACTTTTAACCGTATGGGGCTTGCTTTTTACCCAATATTGTATTACAGTGCTATCTACATGAGCTTAAGAACACATCTGGGATCTCATGTCGTGCTGAAATTATCGAAATTTTT
>NVTD01000056.1 GCA_002401445.1 Candidatus Wolfebacteria bacterium
AAAAAACTTAAAAATAAAAGCATAAATAAGTTGACAAGCTTTATTGTATGGATTAATTTGTCCTTAATGAAACGAAAATATGCAGATTATGAATATAAAATTAACGGGAATACCGTTAGAATTGAAAAGGGATCCGGCCCTAACCAATGGGTTTTCAGAGTATTCTTTAAAAGCGGATTCTACACAAGTTCTAATGAATTAGGAGAATACTGCACCACTAAACGGGAAGCCAAAAAAACTGCATTTTTTATAGTATATAATGAAAATCATTACAACTAATCATAACAAACACAAAGGAAAAACATGACACTGCAAATGGAAATCGAAATGGAAGTTGAAATAGAAATTAAAAAGAATCGCGATATGTTTGACGCCGAAATTCAAGATAACATATTCCACAGTGACAAAGGAGAATCGGAATGAGTAACGTTGATACTGTATGCGGACAAATCGGCGATATCAGAGCCGAATTATCCATTCGTGAAGCAGAATTAAACCATGCCGCTAATAAGACGGGCGCAAACAATACAGACAAATTAAGACTGGCTGATGCAAGCAAAGCATTAATAAGCTTTGATTCACTGTGTAATGAATTCATATTCGGCAAGATAAAAGGTTAACCAATGAGCGCCCATCCTATGATGGGCGCTTAACTCTTTACCATATAAACCACCATGAAAAACAAACAAATAAGCGTAACAGTAGACACAAGCCAGCTAACACAGGCCATTGACAAGATAACAAGCAAGGTAATTGAGCCGATAGTATTGACAATGAAAAGAGATTCTTTCGTCAAGTTAATGCTCGCGAGCAAAGGAGCTGAGTTTGTTACCATATGGACTAGGACAAAAACAGACTTAAAGAAAACAAACAATCCATTCGCCACAGTCAAGGAAAGCGTAAAGAATTGTATTATCGGATTTGATTATACAAACTCTGTAAACAATCAAAGGAACAGAGAAGAAATTGAAGAAATCTTTTTCCCTAAAGAAAGGAAATGGGGCCAAAGGATAAACAATCGAATTGTCACGCATAAAGGAAATTTTTACCTTACCGCAAAAATAGAAAAAACGCTTGAAATGAATTATGTCACTGAGACAGGGGAAAACTTGACAAAAGATCAATATATACCGTTTTTACCCAAAAGGAGTAAAGACACTACGCAAGGAGTAGAAAAGCTTGTTAAATACAACGATACAGGCCTTTCCAGTATTCTTGCCATTAAGATGCGTGGTCAAATGATAACACTCACAGGCTGATTAAAAATAGAATGGAAAGACCGGGATAATTATCCCGGTCTTTTTCTTCTGCAATTAAGCAGAATTAAAAAGGGGAAAATTATGTTTGGAGAAAATAAAGAAATTAAAATTGATAGTTTCACCTTTTTTTTCATTATCGCATTTGTGATAATTGAATTAAATACAATCGGTTTAATTTACTGTCTTCTTAACCTTAATTGAAAACAACGAAGCAGGGGAGAAATCCCCTGCTTTTCTTTTTTTCTTTTTATTTATTTGTTTATTGAGATTGAGTCCCAGTATCAAAGTCTTATTTTTTAATCGTCTCGCATAGGCTTAAAAATTGCGACAAGCCAATTATATTATCATATTTGTCTATTCTTTATTCAATATTTGAAAATTAATTCATTCAATATCAAAATAGTTCTTGCTTTTTAATTATTAACCTTTAATGTCGGAATCAAGTTAATTAAATCAGTCAACCGAAACAAACAAAATAAGGTATAAATATTATGAAGGGTTTATTTTTACATTGCGGAGCTAATATCGTCGAAGATTACCAACAGATCATTGATGCGGTTACGCCACAGGAAACCGATACACACAAGCCATTGCCACATCATATTTTCATTGACATGGTGAAAAATCACTTTGGCGATACAATGACGATTACTGAAGAAAATCATTCACTGAGCCATGAAGGAGCAAGATATTTCGGTTTAATGAAGGTCGAGCGTAAAGGAATAATTACGCCTGATTACTCTTGCGTATTAGGATTGCGCAATTCGCACGATAAGAAATTTCCAGCCGCATTGGTGGCAGGTTCGTCTGTTTTTGTTTGCGATAACCTTTCATTCAGTGGTGAAGAGAAAGCACAAAGGAGGCATACTCGTTTTATGATGCGCGACCTAAAAGGAGTGATTTCTCGCTGTTTCGCACGTTTAAACGATCATTGGGGCTTTCAAGCCAAAAGATTCGACGCATACAAAGATTTCCAGCTTGGTGACAAAGAAGCAAGTCACTTGTTACTGCGTGCATTTGAAGCAGGTGCGTGCCGGTCGAATGATATCAAAGGAATCTGGAATCAATGGAATACGCCTAATCATCCTGAATTTCAGGATCGTAATGCATGGAGTCTTTTCAATGCATTTACGGAAAACCTTAAGGGTAATCTAAACGCCTTGCCGAAACGAACGGATGCCCTTCATGGAATTTTAGATATCCATTGTGAAGTAGTGAACGAATGTATTTAACGAATTGATTCGTTTTCAGGCTGCCGGAGAAATTCGGCAGTCTTTTTCTATTTGTGGGTTAAATAAAAAAACTACTGTTAAATTTAAAGAAAGAATTAAAATGATTGAAAAATTCTATACCATAAATTGTTACGGACAAATACGCGCAAAATTCATATGTCCGAAATTCAACAAAAAAGTTCAAGCTATTACGCGCAAAAAAAGTTATTCTGAAAGTGATCTAATTGACTTGGCTCAATTAACTAATGTCACTTTTAATAGAGTCGCAAATCCTGAAGGTTTTGCATACACCATCGAACCTAATACAGAATAAAGGAATAAAAACATGGAAAATAAAACAAGTTATCTTGCCGCAAAAATAGACGGTCTGGATTTAACATTGCAAGTTATTCAAAGGGAATTAACGCACATAAAAAACGCCAAAATGGACCGTATAAACAATGCGGATCAGAGAGTTTTGCAAGGAGCCTATAATCTTGCAAAACGGGAAGTGGATTGCATTCTACAATTAGACCATGAGGTATATTTATTGAATAAAATAAATAGTGCGATAATCGTTGAAAGAGAAAAATTAACATTGTGACCGTCCAATATACAAAAGAGCAAAGTCTTATGAGGATACGTTTTAAATACTGCATTGTATTCGGTAAACGAGTTGACATTATTAAGCCATATTATGGCCAAGGTGAATCAGCCAGAATGAAACTATTTAGAGATAAGAAATCGGCAATTAAATTTATAAAAGAAAACAAATAAAAGATCATTCAATACATAGGCCAATGGTTTAATCCATTGGCCTTTTTTTATGCCTTAATCGGCTGTTTAACGCGTTTAAATGCCTTTTTACTGTTACGATACCATTAAAAGAACAAAGCCGCGTATACGTCTATTCTATGCCTATTGCCCGAAATCCTCCCTTAATGAGAACGAGTCTCAATAAACGATTGTTAGCCGCGACTAACAAATTTAGTTTTTTCTAAGTTTTTTAATTATGTCTATTTTTCTTATTTTCCCTTTATTTGTCTTATTTAGGTTCAGCTTTATTTGTCATTTTTTCATTCATTATTTAGTTTTTATTTGCCTTGACTTTCATTCAAAATTAATTAAACTAGGCGCATAGGAAATAACCATTATGGAAAATAAAACAATCAAATCAGCTATAGGTAGGCCTCATTTAAATCCGTTTAAAAAGGTTGAAATTGGTAATATCCTTAACTTTCTTGATGCTATCATTTCCACTCTAGATCATAAGGGAATGGAGAAAGAACATGGTGCCGTTTTCTATGTAAGGAGACGTATTTGTGAACAGGTTTTAAACGGCGAAATAAAATAAAAAACAATTGACATTTCAAAAAATAACATTTAACCTTATTTCTTATGAAAGTAATAAGCACAATATTAGATTTACCAGACGTTAAGCCTGAAATCCTTAACACTATCCCTAAGCATATAAATGCCGATTGGGTAATTCAACTGCGCAATGGTGTTTTATCTTACCATTATGACATTCATGGAAATTGTTTAACTGATGACATGGTGGCCGTTTCTTTTATCGGTGACGACATTGAAAACAACATAATAAATCCATTATGAAAAAAAACAAAAAGACAAAAATTTACGAATCTTTATATAGTTTTCGCTGTATCAATATGTTCATATGTTTTGGCGCATTTATGATGGTAGCAAGCGCAGTAATGGTAATCTTTTTAATTGTTAATTTCTAAATTTATTATGATAGTTAAACCCAAAATCAATTATCGGCATTCAGGTTATCCTGATTCACAAGTGTTCTCTAATCAAGAATACAAAGCAACAATTGCCACGAATCAACCTGATTATAAATTATTAGGGCAAATCTTTATCTCTTCAAAAAATGGCCCGGAATTGTTATTGAACAAAGGAGAATACACAATAATAAAAGGTTAATTTTTTATGTATACTATCTTCAGACATTGTATTTCTGTCCCTATGCCACCATTTACTACCGGTTCTTATTATCAATGTCAGAATTGGATTGACGCACAAGCTCCGGGTTGTTCATGGAAATATTCAACTATCCCGACAAAGGATTTGCCCGCATTATTAATAAAGTGGAAAAGATAACTGATTAAATAAATTATGGAAACTATATCTGAAGCAATTGAATCATATATCAATGGTAATATTGGCCATGTAAGACTTTGGCTAATTGACTCGCAATATACATCCGGCGATTTTATACGCGAATACATTGAAATTTATTCACCTACTAATACAGAAATAATTCGCGCAATTAATTGGTTACAACTTTAAAAAAATAAACCTTATTTAAACCTTATTTTCTCGACATTCACTCAAAATCATTTGCCCTTAAACATTATGGAATTACACGGACATATTGACATAACAGAAAAAGGAGTTCGGTTTATCTCTTTAAGAGGTTCCGGCAATAACCCATTAAGAGCATACAAGGACAATATGCTGTTTGCTCTTGACAGTGCAATCTCTTGTCTTTATTCTTATGGATGTAAGACAATAGAAGTTCATACACCGGAACATGTTTATGAAGTCGCCGGTAATGAAAAACTTAATTGGCTCAAAAAAGTAAACTAATTAAACAACTGAATTATTTTTTATTATGTCAACACTAAAAGAAATCAATAATCAAATCAAAGCCGCGAATAAAACAATTAGTTATCATTTAGCTGAAGTTAAAAGTTATCGCGAACTTATTGAGAAATTAGAAAAGGAGAAAGAAAACTTTTTTACTTTTCAATTAGGAGATGAAATCCATCTTAAATCAATAAATGATGGTTCCGAAGTTGTTTGTTTAGTGATTCTCATTTCCGGTCATGGATATGCATTGTTATCATCGAACAATAAAACGTTTAATAAGGTCGGCGGTCCAGCTTGTTTCTTTGACTCTCTGGATTCGGAAAGCTTAAATGAAATTTTAATTGATTCAATTTGGCAAATTAAATAATCGCGCTTTTTGTTTATTTGTTGTTTATTTACTTTACATTCAACCTTTATTTGTTATCCTCTTTTTATGAAAAAACGCACATTTCACGCCTTTTCAGATCCCGGTCATGGTTGGCTTAAAGTTCCATTGAAACTAATTATAGAACTCAATATCAACCTTTCTGTTACGTCCTATAGTTATTACCGTAATGGCTTTGTGTATCTTGAAGAGGATGGTGATTGGAGCTTGTTTCATGATGCTATGACTAAACGTTTTGGATCTTATAATACAAAGGGATTCATTACAGATAAAAGTTCTAAAATCAGAAACTACAAATCATTTAATAGTTTAAAAACAGTTACGGTTTAACTACTCTTTTTTTATGAAAACTCGTTATTTTCACGGCACAACTCTATCTAATTATAAAGAAATTATTTCATCCGGTTACATGGATGGAATGAAAGGTCGGCAGGTATGGCAAGTAAGTGCCGGTCTTAATTACTTTTGGGACACGCGCAAATGTATTGAAGATAATGACGGTGACGAATACGAAAATAAGGACGAAAAAGAAATAAAGTATTATGGATTATGTCGAGCTTATGAAAACGCGCAAATTACATTAGCAGTAGAGCGTGAAGAATGTAAAGCTGTTGTGTTTGAAATGGACTTAGATGGCATTGAAACAGAGGATGATCGTTCATGCAACAATGATTCCATGATTGGTGCAATATGCGTTACAGAACGTTTAAATAAGGATAGGATCATTAATGCTTGGGTATCGCGTGACCTTTCTTTGTTTCGTTTCTTGTTTCTTGCAATGACGAAAGGTAATGACGAATATTTTAATTATTCTGAATTAACAGAGCATGAAGAAAGAATGAGAGAAATCGACACATCAGATTTGTATGATTTAGTTGAAACAGTAAACGAAGAGGTGGATTACTTTGAAAAATTATGAATGAATTAACAGAAGAAGAAAAAGAGGAAAGAAGAACTCAAGAATTCAAAGCCGATATACGAAAAATCGACAGTGAAATTAAAACATTAATGATCAAATTAGAGACATTGCAAATAAAAAGAAACAACATAATTGACAATTACCTTAAATAATTATGCTTATTACATCAGAGAACTATTACGAGGAAGAAACAAAGTTATTTGAAGAAAATCATGTTCCTATTGAATTTAGGGCGCGGCTTTCTTCAATGGCTTATGAAAGAGGGCATAGCGCCGGATATGACGAAGTTTATGGGTTGTTAGCCGAATTGGTTTGTGATTTAAAGAAACCAATCGAGGAATACAAAAAACGTATTAAAATAGAGGCAGTCATGCAATATATTAAAATATGAAAAAAACATACAAAAAACAAAAAGAAATAATCAAAGAAATTTTAACTATGGAAGGGGTTTCTCTACCTAACCAAATCGCCGCGCTTGCTTATCTTTTAGAAGGTGAGTATGACGAAGGACATGAAGACGGAGAAGAGAAAGCAAATGAGGCGTGGAATGTAAATGGGATTTAACCTTATTTAGAATATTCTTTATTTGCAATTAAGGCATTCACCATTAGATTAACAAACAAAACAAAAACAATTAATTCTTATTTATTATTATGGGCGATAGAGCAACTATTATATTGAAAGAGGAAAAAGGCAATTGTATTTATGTCTATACACATTGGCATGGTTCAGAGTTCTCTGATATGCTTAAAAAGGCCATGATTAAGGCAAAGGCTCGATGGGATGACGAAGTTTACTGTAATCGGGTTTTAATCACTGAGCTTTGCAAACCGGCAAAGGATGAGATTATCGGATTCGGTGTATCGACTTATCCGATAGAAAGCGAAAACCCTGTTTTGGAAGTAGACCACGGCGAAAGAGTTGTTCGCGTTTTATCCAATGAGGAATTCGGCTATGATGATTATAGACGTAAAGTGATTAGAGAATTTAGCTTTGAGGCATTTATAGAATCGGAATAAAAAGAGAAATAATTATGAAAATTAAAAACATACTATCCCAACATCGACGCGATTTTAAAGCCGTTTACATATGCGAACATTGCGAGGCCGAAACAACCAGTTACGGTTATGATGACGCAAACTTCCATCAGAACGTCATTCCATCTATGGAATGTCCTGAGTGTAAGAAAACAGCACCAAAAGATTATCGGGCATTGACGACTAAATACAAGGAAGGGGAAATTGTATAGAATAGCCATATTGAGAACGATTATGGATTTATTAAGCTAATTACATTGAAATAAAATATTATGACTAAGATAGAAGCAATCGCAAAAGCAATTAAAATTATGGATGATGGGTTTATGGCTCCTGAAACAAAGAAGACACGAATCATTAATCTTATTGATGATTCTTATGAGTATGCCTATTCCGAAGGGTGCATTGATTCGGATAATGATAAAGGACTTATGGGTGATACATAAGCCTTATTTGAACATTGTTTTATTTGCCCGTTATCCTTTTTGGATTTCGGGCCTTTTATTTGTCTTTTTATTACTTCAAATTGAAATACAGACCACTACATGTTGTGGTTTGTCTTATTTCGGCTTATTTCCTTCAACTTCTATTAACCCCTATAGCAAACAACACCCAAAAACACAAAAAATTGAAAAACATTAACGTTTTCACGTTTCTTAATTTTACCTTATTTGCAAAATCTCATAAAACCCGCGATTCTATACCACAACATGTAGTGTATTACCTTATTTAGAGTAATATCATTCGATTTTAATTTTTCTTGACATTAGATAAAGCTTAATGCAATTACAATCGCGCTAATATGATATAAACACACCAATGTTTTGTGATTATTTGCTATTGCGGTGAAAAAACACGTAATTTGTTA
>NVTD01000057.1 GCA_002401445.1 Candidatus Wolfebacteria bacterium
GCGCAACGCGCATCGTTTCGAGTTCAGCCTCGATATGGCAAAGAGTTAGTTGATAATGAGAGCCCACGAAAGCCAATATCTGACCAAAAAATTGCAGACCTTTGTCATGTAGAGTTTGATTTTGAATCCAGACATTTACAACAGCTTTCGCGACCTGATTATTGAGCACAACCCTGATCTCATCGTCATTTCCCATAGGAAGACGATCTAATGTCTGAGCTTGTGTAGAGAACGAAATCCCCAACACAAGTAACGATATGGTTAGAAAGATTTTCATCTTTTACCACCTTTCTTGTTAAGGGTTTCGTTTTTATTTTATTTCCTCTTTCAAGGAACCGCTAACCACAGTATACATGTTTTGTCAAAAAAATCAAGTCAATACCCCGCATATGGGTATAAACGGTGTATATGTTGGGGATAACAAAACACCCCCATATAGAGGTGTTTTGTGGATATTCGTCTGTTTCCCTCTAAAACTCTTCAAATACTGGATTTGCGAAGATTTCTACTGTAAGAGTGTCTGTATCAGACTCAAGAGTCTGATCATCTGAGCATGTAATAGTAAATATTGTATTTTCTATTAATTTATCCGCTTGTTCTGTGCCATCTGAATCTCTACCAGTTCCATTAAAGCTTCCGTACCCAACACTCGTCTCTTCATATTTTTGCTCAGCCTCACATGTTACGTTACTCTCATTCGAGAAATTTGTTGAATCCCACGCCAACATCCCGTCCCCTAGTGCCGCAATGAATGCACTTGCTGTACCTGCTGGGAATCTCACTGTTCCTCCTTTTACTCCTACCAACTGTCCATCAACACTGAGGTCAACATTTGGATCAGGTGCTGCAACAACAGTAATGTTAAACTCATTTGGGTCTTTGTCAGTAATAGCTGGTGTTGTCCCTAGAGTCGTTGCTGTGTGTACACCTAGTGGAGCTGAATTACTTGCAGCAAATGAGAACAACATTGAACATGCGTTTGATACTCCTGTTGGGGTACAGCTCGACGAAGAAGGCGTTGCGGTGACGCCAGTTGGTAAATCATTTATCGTAAGGGTGGTTAATTCAGAATCACATACCGGCGAAGTATCATTTGATATCGATACTAAACGAGACTGAGGTGGACCTCCTTGTTGCAAAATCACATCACCCGGATCTCCAAAATCAAAATCGTAAAGACAAGTACTTACCTCTACTTCAACCGCTATTCGTGCACTCGTACATGATCCACTATCGAAAGGAGGGCTACTTTGTCCATTCCATATTCCTTTAAGATCAAAATAGTAACTCCCATCATCGATATCATTTCCCTCTTGAACTTTAAATTTAAACGTGCTGAAATGGTCACCCGAAGGACTAACTGGAGGTACCTCATACGTCGGTGTACGACTAAACTGGTCCAGTGGGTTGTAATATGTAGAACTTTGCACAGACTGTACTTTAAAAGTCGTACTCCACCCTGTTGCAGCGTGCTTCAATGACATAAGATTATTTACAGGAGGAAGATACACCTCTCTCTCTCCCATGGTAAATGATATATCCTTTTCTATATGAACGACAGTTTCAAATTCTCCACTACCTTGCATAACACCGTTAAGATAACTTATCGATACGGTAGCAGGATTTGCTACCACAGTACATATATCACCTGCGATTTGTACACTACATGAATCTGAGGTTACTATTTTTGGTGTTGAACTGGAATCGGTTATCGTGACTGTCGTTGTTTTTGTACCGTCTGAATTAAACGATAATGATCTTGAAATACCTGTTCCACCAACATCTCCTCCCCATGAATATGTATAAGGAGCAGTTCCTCCTGTAGAACTAGCAGTCCATGCTACTGTCTCACCTATTACTGCTGATACTTTATCGGGGCTACACGTCACGCTAAAGTCATCTACAACCTGCAAAGCGCTACACGTCGTTGTCGCACTTGTAACACCACTGTATGTTGCTGCTAAAGATACACTCTTTGGTCCATCACTACTGTAACTATTGGTATACGATGCAGAGGTTCCTTGTGTTAGAAAAGTACGGTCACTATTGAGGTCCTCCCATTGATATGTAATCGCTCCACTACCATTTGTTGTGGTAACAGTTGGAACCCAGGCGACTAACCCTCCAAGTGTTGTTGTTGTTGGATTCGGCACACAACTCACCTCGACGGTTGGCGTGGGAGGATCTACTTGGACTGTTACAGTATCGCTAGCGCTCGTCGATCCATTTGTACAACTGATTGTGTATGTGTAGGTGCTACCGCCAGCCAAATTATCTATAGTACTATCCGTATGTGTTCCATCTGTCGCTGTTTTTCCACCAGGCCAACCACTACTTCCAGTTGCAGTACAGCTCGTCGCATTGCTTGGAATCCATCGCAAATCAATATCACCTAAATCATCTAGACCGGTCAAAGTATTTTCATAACTTCCAACACCCCTTTCCCGAACTGTAAGATCAACGGTTACTGTAGGTATCGCAGTTATAATTACGGCAGAACAAGTATCGCTCTCGGTAGAACCAACACTATCTGTAACAGTAAGTGTTCTATCGTATGTACCCGCTGATAGATCACTAGTCGAGACTGTCTCTCCCGTTTCTATGGGTCCAGTCCAGCTATATGTGTACCCTCCTGTTCCTCCTCCACCTTCTCCCGTCCAGGTTGCAGATCCAGGTGCTGTTGAGTCAGTAACGTTTGGTGTACATGTGGCGGTTAAAGGTGGAATCACTGGCTCAGGATCAAATCGCGCATCTACTGTTCTATTTTCTGTCATATCTACATTACAACTTCCCGTACCACCACAGTCTACTGCCCATATTATAAAATCAGAATCTGCTCCCTCAGATTGAGAAAGAGAAACACTTGTTCCATCTGGAAACGTATGTTCACAATCTGTATCTCCATCTCCACAAGAGATTCCTGTACCTGTCACTCGTCCTACACCATCACCACTTGTTGTTACAGTTAGAGTATGAGTAACTACTGGCGTGTTTGTATTTGTAACAGGAGTACATTGAATAGTCTTTTCTGTAACAATTCCGTTACTTACAACCACTGTTTCGTTGTATGTTCCTTCAGCTGATACAACACTACCAACCGAATCGTTTGCAGCTGATCTATTGGCGTGAGAACCTCCAGAACGATCAACCGTACCTGACCATACATATGTATACGGACCATCCCCTGATGTAAGATTAACTGTCCACGTAATTAGGCCTCCATCGGTCAATGGACTTGGTGATCCGGAACATGTTCCCAATATAGGGTCTGCCGGTAAATCATCCACAAAAATACGTGTTTGTTTTAGAGAAACGTTATTATTTTCATTTTCTTCATCTACTGTATCCCCTGTATCTGCAACCAATACATATATAAATGAAAGTCGCCCTGATCCCGTAGGTGTATCTGAACGAGTAATCTTTTGTTGTGAGTCTGTTCCGAGTGAACTAATAGACGACGGACTTTGTCCTGTGTATGCCACACCAGAACCGTTTTCAAAACGTGTTACAAACGTTGGTGATGCAGCGGTTTGAGAACTTGTATTTGCTACCGATGCGCTATATGAAATAGATGTTCCCTTCGTGAATATATATGTTTTAAAATCACTGTCGTAATCATCATGTCCTAGGACAACTGGGTTTTGATAAGTTGATGGGTGACGTGTGCCACTTGCCGATACATTTCCTGAAACGAGGTCTGCCTTTACTGGTGGTGATACAACTGAAATTTCAGGGCAAGTCACTGTTCTATTTCTACCTGAATGTTTGTCGGTAACGGTTACACGTTCGGTGTGAGGGCCTGCTCCATCAGTATTTATATTAAAGGTCTTCGAGACTGAATCTATTCCATCAATTTCATTGTCGCTAACACTATCTTCTATTGTCTGTTCCCATTCAAATGCAAAAGGACCATCAAACTTGTCGCTATTTCCTACTGTTGCTTGCCATGTTCCCAAACCAACTCCTACTATTGGTGTACCGGGAGTAGCTGTACATGAAAGAATTATTGAAGGTCTTGAGCTAACCGTCACAGAAGTTGTGTCACTACCAGTAACACCCTCCCTGGTCACAAGAACCCGTGGTGTTTTTGCCCCTGAACTAGAATAAGGACAACTGTATGTATCGCCATCTTGTTTCGAACTGAGAGTGTTTGCTGTATTACATGCGAACTGATATTTGATATCCCCTGTTGCACTACCAGTTACAGGTCTTGCTGTAAGTGTTGAAGTAAAATTTGGTGGCACAATACCGCTTGTTGGATCCGCTGTAAGAGTAACATTAACTTCTGGAACACTCCCAACTGTAATTGTAACGGTATCCGTCGCGACAACACCCTCGCGAACAGCACGAACTCTTGCGATGTATATCCCTGCACTTCCGAACGAACAATCATCATATACATTGTCTGATTGTGAACTCTGTAGACCACTAGTTGCTTTACACGCAAACTGATACGTAATTGCACCAGTAGCATTACCGGTTGGATTACTTGCGGTCAATACAGTGCTCAAGCTCGGTGGAACATCTCCGCTAGAAGGATTCGCCCCAAGTGAAATATCAAATGTTGGACCGTCCACATTAACCGTCACCGAATCGGTTGCGCTCTTACTACCGTTTACACACTCGATTGTATAGGTACGTGTGCCAACGAGATCATTCACACTTGAGGTATCATTATGTACTCCGTCTCTTTCATCCTTATTTCCTGACCATGCCCCACCCGTGCCCCCGTTTTTACTAGCAGTACAACTTGCTGCATTACTGACCGTCCATTCCAAATCAATATCACCTCTGTGCTCAACACCACTCAAAGGATCTACATAGCTACCAACACCTCGTTTTCGTGCATTCAATTCAACGGTTGGTTGTGGATCTACCGGTGGGTCATCGACGATAATTTTTATTATTGCAGACTTGTTGTTGTTTTCATTGGTTTCACTTACTGCACCACCGCTATCAGCTACGAGCTGGAATATAAAGGGACCACTCCCCGACGGGTTACCCGATAATGTAATCTCTTGTGATTCTCCTGCGGAAAGTGAACTAATTGAAGAAGGGCTCTGTCCAGAGTATGGACCTCCAGAACCATCTTCAAAACGCGACACAAATACTGGTTGCGCAGTGAAATCGCTAATGTTTTCCACCGTTGCACTGTAAAAGATTGTGGTATTACGTAGGAATTTGTAGGTTGCGTCGAAGTCTTCGTCGTAGTCTGGGTGAGTATCAGAAAGCGGATTCGTTGTATCAGTATAGTCTGTTCCCCTTGCACTCATGTCTTTTGCAATGAGGTCTGACGGTGGAGGGTCCTCAATAATCACTCGTGTAATTTTCCGAGAAACATTGTTCTCGCTGACTTCATCAATTACATCACCAGTATCAACACTTAATCTAAAAGTGTGTGTTCCGACAGGTGGTGTACCGATCAGAGATGGCACCGATGCTGTAGCGTCCTTCGCGAGAGCGCTGATAACACTGTCAGTGTAATCCCATCCACCATCTCCTGTTTGAATACTGACATTGAACGAATCTCCCGTACCAGCATCACCGACGTTATCGACTAAACCATTATACGTAATCGGATTTCCGCTGAGGAATTTATACGTAACGAAACTATCATTGTAATCATCGTGCCCTTCACGCACTGGGTTGAACGGTGTTGATGGGTGACGTGGTCCAGAAGCAGTAATGTTGCCCGCCTCGAGGTCTGGTTTGTCAGCAGGTTCCGATATAATAATACTTTGCGTACACATATCTGTTTTTCCATCTGATGTTACGGTGACTGTACCGATATATGTACCATTGATATACCCACCTGATATATTTCTCACTGCTGCAGTACCACTCACATGTCCAGACCATTCATAAGTATACGAACCATCACCACCACTTGGAATAGCTGTCCACACAACTGGTGATCCTGCTGTGGTCGCAACTGGATCAACCGTACATGTTACACCAACACAAGGATTCACCGCAGCGATAGTAACTGTCTTTGTGCTCTCACTGCGAAGTCCTATTGGACTAATTGCAACAACACGGTAGGTATGAATACTTTCTGGAATAAGATCAGTATGAAGATAACTACCACCATCCAGAGCCTGCTCTACCCCATCAATATACAGCTCGTAGCTCGATGTGTTAGTACTTGACAATGTTAGCGTGACTGCACCCTTCGCTCCACAAGTACCACCTTGTTGGGCATTAATGTTTGGTGAGCTGGGTGTGCTTTCATTATTTGGATTGTTTTGAAAATCACCAGGGGTTGATCCGGTTTTTGAAACTGGACCACCTGGTGTACTACATGAAAGAGTGACCTTTGACGATCGTGCAACACTTGAATGACTAGACGCAAAGTAATTGTGTGACCCATCGCCCTCGATACGTGTCGTGCTGTCAAATAGGTTTTCTGTGCTCAAGCCCACTGTTGGAAATGCAGTGGGCGTACCACCACACTCCATTGATCCATTCACTGTGTGATTCGTAGAAAATATATACGAACCCCATTGTACGTTTCCTTGTGGCTCCTTAATATCTGTACTGTTTCCCAATGTCCCTGACAGAGACATGGATTCAAGTCTGCCGTTTATGACATTTGTATTATGCAATGCAACAGTGCCTTGATTTGGAATAAGAAGCCTAAGATTGAACGCCATCTCACTTCGGTGTGCTATATCAAAATATTTATCGCCGTTAGTTGTATCAACAACAAAGGTAGCGGTTTGATCGTATGAGCCACTTGCGAGGTAATCAATACTGCTCGTTTTACAAGTGTCACCGCCAAACGATACACTTGTTTTCATTACACTACCTATTTTTCGTGTATTAACAGTAACGGTACACGTCTCAGCATATGCGTTTGTTACACCTACAGTCAAAAATCCAACCACAGCAAAAATGGTTGCGACTATAAGCAGAAGTATGCGTTTTAATGGAAAAGAAATAAATGACATGCTAAATGATGCTGGAACAATAATAGTGAGGTATCCTTCCTCCTATTAATAACGAGAAAGAAACGCGCACTATCTATTCAGTGCTTCTATAATATTGATTTTTTCTTGTTCAGAAAAACCAAACTTATTAATATTGTTCCCAGAAAGCAATGTAAAGATTTCTGTTTTTTCGGTATCAGTAAGAAGTACCCCTGATGCAACTCTTTCTAAAATACCTGGTCCACGGTCAACTATAATATCAGCGGTAACCACGATTGGACTACCTGGCTGAATACCCTCTCTCACAATTGTCTCTACAGGTTCATTACTGTCAGGACCTGATGGTATAAAAATCACAAGCCCAACCGCAAGTAAAACAAGTGCGATAAGGATTATGTAGACAAGTGTATGATTACCATCACCACTTGCTTGGACTGTGTCCGGAGCGCTGCCTGACTGTTGCTCACCGGACATCTGTTGTAAATCTGGCTCCATAAAAATAGCTTAATTAATAAAAACTCACTCGCGTAAATACGCAGTTATAATTAAATTATACGCTAAATATATTTACCCTATATATACAAATGTTGATAACAAAACGTAAACATGTTCCTGTTTTAGGCAAGACATTTGTAGAGACAAATTACACCACAGCCTTAATACAAAAATGCAGGCTTCGCCTGCATTTTTAGTTTTGCTATGTTGTTGCATTTATAAAAACATAGGTGTACTATGTCTTTCATAAGAAGTGGCAGCGCGAAAAGTTTATAGATGCATCAGCTGGATACTTGAATGTTGTGAACACCTTGGTAACCCTTGGGAATCCTGATTTCAAGAATAAGGTCAATAAATCTAAAGTAAAGTACGTACGTCACCTTTCTTAAAGTTTAGTTTTGGGTAATGAAAGAAACGTTTGTTAAATAGTTTTACATATGGATTATCAGGATCATTAAAGCCACGACTACGTGCAAGACGTAGTAATGT
>NVTD01000058.1 GCA_002401445.1 Candidatus Wolfebacteria bacterium
TCGTAAACAAATTCGCCACTTTCGTCTTTTTCAATTTCTCCGCCGATAAGTCCCCAGTTTTTCTTTCTACCACCGTAGCCAATAACCAGTTTGTCGTCATGAAAACATACACCGTATACCTGGCGACATTGTGAGTAGGGAAGTTCATTGAAGGAATCGGCGTCGTGGTATTCGAGTATATAATCAACGCCACCAAAGCCCTTGTATTGTTCCGTTATTTGCATGGGGTTATTGTAGCAGTAGTAGTGCTTAGACTGTTAATGTTTTACTATTTCGATTTCTGATCCAGTAGCATGAACAGAAAGACGAACAGTACCACCTAGTGGCAATGTAATTATTGGTGATGTGTGACCAAAATCCACGTTTGCAATAACTGGAATATTATCTAACCCCTTTTTTGATTTAATGACTTTTATCAGTTGATCTAGTTTTACCTCGCTCGCATTCTGAAATCTTCCAATTACTATACCTCTAACTTTATTAAAATTAGGTAAGTGAAGTATAGATTGTAGGTCACGATCAAAATTAACTATCCTAGACTCACTATCATCTTCTAAGAATAAAATGGAGTCTGTAACGTCTGGCAGGTACTCCGTTCCTTGTAGTAGATTGAAGGTACAGAGATTAGCGCCTAGAATTGTTCCGTCCGCATCACCCTCATTAATAACCAACCAGCCAGGATTCTCGATTAACGTTCTGTTATTTTGGTCAGCATACCACGAGTCGTCGCTCCAAGATTCACTTGGTTCAACATGAAAGGCAGAATCGTCGAATAAACATTTTTTAAAATATTCCAATGTGTATTCAAAATGTAACAGCTGAGCAAAAGTTGAATATGCTGGTCCAGAATAAGTAACTAGACCCGTTTTTGCGTACATCGCATTTTGTAATGCTGTTGTGTCTGAATAGCCTATAAATATCTTTGGGTTATTTTTTATAATATCCCAATCAATATACTCAAGTAGTTGGTTGCAGTTAAATCCACCAATTACGTTAAAAATAGCCTTTATGCTTTTGTCAGAAAAAGCTGCGTGCAAATCGTACACTCTGGATTCAATACTCGAAGAGGAAAAATCATCTATTTCCTCAATGTGTTTACCGAACACTACTTCCAGCCCCATTTCTTTAAATCTGGTAAGTGCAATAGTCCGGTTTTCTTTTGGGATAATGGCAAAAGAACTAGATGGTGCTATAACCATAATTTTGTCACCCCTCTTTAATTTTTTTGGAAATATTGTTTCCATATAGTTTTACTTTATGCTGCCGGACTAGGAATCGAACCTAGATTGACGGTACCAAAAACCGCTGTCCTACCTTTAGACGATCCGGCAAAGGATCTGTTCAACTAATACAAAATACTACAAAAATGACCTTTTGACAATTACTTAAGCGCCTAACACTCTTTAGCCGTTTAATTGAATATAGAAAGGAGGGTTTTGGTATACTACCGATATGAATATAGGAATTTGGGGAGATAGTATTGTTTATGGGCAAGGCGATTCTGAGGCGCTTGGGTGGGTAGGACGATTGCGTAAAAAGCTTAATGGCAAAGAACGTGTCGAAGTGTATAACTTTGGCGTGTGTGGAGACACTGCCGTTGATATATCTCGGCGTTTTCGGGTTGAAGTAGATTCTATGGATCCGGACATTATTGTATTTGCGTTTGGTATGAATGATGAGAAGTATCTTGAAGGTGAAGATACAAATAATGTTCCACTGGAAGAATTTAATAAAATATTGAATCAGTTGATCAATGACGCAAGAAAATTTACCAGTAAAATCTTTCTTGTCGGTGTAACTCGTGTAGACGACGCAATGGAGACTCTGAAAGGAAATCGGTTTGTTAATAAAGATATCAAACGATACAACGAATCGATAAAGGAGATCGCCAACGCACAGAAACTTACCTTCATAGATATGTTTAATGTGTTAAATCCTGATACTGATCTCGCCGATGGGTTACATCCAAATTCAGATGGTTATGAAAAAATGTTTGATGTAATTTCTAAAAAGATAATTATTGAATAATATGAAAACCTTAAAATTCGCGGAAAAACTGGTGTCACTCGTACTGTCTGGAGAAAAAGATTCCACATGGCGATTGTTTGATGACAAAGATTTAACAGAAGGGGACAAGCTTGTTCTTGTAAATAAAAAAACTGGTGAGGAGTTTGCAAATGCACGAATCATTTCCATTGTAGAAACAAAGCTTGGTGAACTGGAGGATTTGGATTGGGAAGGGCACGAACGATACGAAAGTGAAGAGAAAATGTACGAAGAGTACCGTAAGTATTATGGTGACAAGGTTGGACCCAACAGTGTATTGAAAGTTATTAAGTTTGAATTAATTTAGAAATATTAGCTAATTCGAAGAAGTAAAAAAAAGAGGGAACTTATGTTCCCTCCATGCAATATTGAAATATTTATTTCGCAATTTTTGCTATGTAAGGATCCGTACGTGTAACCGTCCTTGTAGTAGGGGATCTCTCAATAGGAAATGGATGCTCGGCTCGTGCATCATTGGAAGGAGATTCTTCCTCTGATGATGGGGTGTGTTCGGACGTTACTTTGTCCGAATCCGTTGGGGCTTTTTGGTCGTTTGTGCTCATCTAGTAGATAAGGGTAAGGTATATTGATCATCATGTCAACGATCTAGTTTTTAGGTTATCTAGAGGTGAAGAAAAATAAATATGTAAAGAAAACTAGCATAAACAGTATAAAGAATAGAAGCGCATACAAACCGTATTTATTTTTTGGTGTTGTCGCTGCTTTGTATGCAGCAAGGGATTCCTTTTTATGAGTAGATCTGAAATGATCAATTGTGTATCCGACAATCGCACCCATGAATGCAATAGCAAATGAATACCACAGAGGTATGTCTTTCAAATTTTCTACGTCAAATAATGCACCTGCAAGATAGACAGATATAGTAGTTAGGGAACCTGCAATAACGAATAGTATTACCAAAAATCTAAATACCCGCTTATTCATAAAGTGATTATAGCAAAAAGAGGTTTTAATTTCTTTAACGTACTTTACTTGAGGTATATGATCTACCAACTGTAATACCTGCGAGTAGTATCACTATTCCTACTAATATTTCCATTAACGTACGGGATTGTTTATCTTGCTCGGGCGCTGCTGTATCTGGCAGTTGTGTGTCGCTGGTTGAAATATTTGATACAGGAGGTTGTTCCTGAGGAGGGGTCATTTTAGGTAGTTCTGGATTAGTTACTGTTGGAATATTATATACAGGGGGATTTACTTGTGGAGTAGGTACTGTAGTAGGTTTTTCTTCGGCATATACAACCAATGTCCCTGAACTAATTTGCAGTGCTTCAACACGTTTATACCACTCCACTGTTGTGGTGTCAGTAAAAATCACATCCTCAACAATCGCCATTTTTTCATATATGTATCCTCCTTCAAAGCAGTTAAGTTTTCCTGAAAAAAGAAGAGCCATGTTTTTTGTATTTGGAACAGGATACCCTGCGATTAGAATTGGTTGATCAGGAAAACATCCGTCTAGCTTGAACACCCCTTTTTCTCTGCCGTTTTGTGATAAGGTGATTTCGAATTTAGTCCTTAGGAGTGACCCACTACTAAATTCCTCTTTACCAACTACTCTCATACTCGCAGATATATTATTTTTTCTAAGATTCACAGATGGAAGCCCTTTAAAGTTCTGTGCAAAAGAATCAATAATTTGTGAATAGTTTTTTGTACTGCAAGTTATTAGTCCAGAATTGGTAGTAACACCGCTTGTTACGTTTAACCTATTTATTGTTGGTGGACAACCTTTTCCACCAAATGAGTTGCGTACGTAATATATGTTGTTAGCGGCCTCATCATATCTAATGTCTGAGATGAATGTTGGTCCACCAACGGTAGCGTGGGTAATTTGGGGAATACTAACAATAGCTAGTGCAATTGCGCACAAAAAGAGAATTGATTTATTCATATAAAAAATGATACCAGATCGGTTTAATAACACAACTATTGTCGCAGTGTGTAAAATAATGATAATATTTGCATATGAAAGATGAGTCACAAAATACCGAGAGAGCTTCAGGCATGACACACTCAAAAATATTACCTTCTTTGATCGTTATCCTGTTGGTGCTGATTGGCGCGTTGATTTTGTGGTATACACCCGGAAACAGTCAACAATCAGAATTAAATAATAATAGTGATGTGGGTTCGTACCTTGTTGATGAAGGAAATAATCGTTTTACATTTAGACGGCAGAGTTTTTCATTTACGATACCGAGCACATGGCAACAGATTGAAGCCGACAGTGCTTCATTGCCATTACACTTAGAGAGGATGCAGTTCGCCTTTAGTAAGCCAAATACTTTATGTGTACTTGCCTATGTGGAGACGTTTGGGCACGCAACTAAATCGTACAAACAGACTTCTTTTGCAGAGAAAGCGTCGACTAATGACGGAGATCAAGTATGGTCATCATGGCATGTGCTTGAAGATAACCTGACTGATACGTTTGCATTTGATTGGAAAGGACGGCAACCAATGGAAGGAGAGGTGCGTATTAGAACATTCCCACATATATTTACGACTTCTGGAGAAATTCCACTTTATTCATTTATATTGTATTCGCGTGATGGTGGATTAGTGCCCAATGATTGTGATTCAGACTTTTCTAATGTCTTGCGTTCAATTAACAGAAAGTTTGAAACGACAGCAATCACCAGCGATTCAAGTGGTATTGCGTATATCACTGCGTCACACTTACGTTCTAATCCGTTATCATACTTAATGTTTGTTGAGGAGGGAAATGACGTAAAGAAAAAGGCGATGGAGATTGATATCCAACATAATCCAACACCAACAATGTATCGGGATGATTTGTATTTTATGACGAAGGGAGGATCATTACGAACACTTGACCCTATATCTGGAAACATAGCTGACGTGATTGGGATAAAACAGGTGAGTGGAAGTGTTATAAATGATTTTTATTTCGTTGGAGATACGATGTATTATTTGCTTGGTATAAACTGTAATTATTATTTAGCAAAGTGTGGCTTGGACCTGTATTCACTTGATGTGTCTGCACAGAGAAGCACCCTGCATATTAGAAACTTACCCTTTAGGAGGATTGAAGGATACAAAGTCAATACAAATTCATTGGTACTTTCATGGCGTGATGGTGACGGGGGATGTGTGTGGGCGAATGTTGCTGAAATGTTTTTGGACGATAATGTAATTTCAGAGGCAAATAGCTATTCACATTGTTCAGGTATGGATCATAAGGACACAGAGGAAAATGATAAGAATCGAGATGAGTTGAATGCGATTATGGGACAATTTGCAAAACAAAAGTTTACAAGCGATTATCTTTTGATTCGAGATGGAGAGATTGTTCTTACAGAGGATGATTTTGCAGGGGAGGACAGTATGTGGAGTATTAGATTTATTAGGTAGGCTGAAATAGGAAAATCTTTAATGGAGTGATACCCTGTGGGGAATATGTTGAGTACCCATGAGCGTGAATTAAAAGAGGGAAAAATTGGTGTCATACCTACGGATACTCTGTATGGTGTTGTTGCGAGTTCTCGTGTTATAGACGCGGTGGACAAAATATATCGCGTGCGCAATCGCGCAACGGATAAACCGTGCATAGTTTTGATAAGTGATACTGCAGATCTTTCAGAATTTGGTATTGAACTAAATGACTATCAAAAAAGTATTTTAGAAAAAGCGTGGCCAGGTGCAGTGAGTGTTATTTTTCCAGTTACCAGTGGCGCATGGGAGCATGTTCATCGTGGTCAAAATAGTATCGCATTTCGCGTGCCAGAAGATGAATCGTTGCGAAAATGTTTGTCGCAGACTGGGCCACTCATTGCACCAAGCGCAAACAAAGAAGGTGAAAAACCAGCACAAACTATTGAAGAGGCAAAAACATATTTTGGTGACACCGTTGATTTTTATTGCGATGGGGGAGTACAGGATGCCGAGCCGTCTGCGATAATTAAATTTGCAGGAGATAGCGTTGACGTGATTCGTGGGAAATTCGATTTATAAAAAATAAGTAAAAGGAAATAAAGAATAATTAGCATATGAAGAAAATCACCGTACTAGCATAGGGTAGAAAGGAAAGTATAGGCGTATGATATAATTGCATAATTAAGAATTGGCAGAGAAAAACATTCATGAGGAAATATACATCCAATTTTCATTTCTTTTCATTTTGCTGCCTTGTTGTTTGCGGTTTTTCTTCAATTCCTGTTGCGTATGCTGCTGATTATAAGGAAATTGGTCCCGGAGACACTATCACCATAGGTGAATACGTATTTGACGATGATTTTGTGGCAACCACTACAGACTGTACTGTCGGCATCACGGACCCTTCAAATGTGGTGCAAGTCGTGTCGACTACTCCAATGACAGCTAATGCAGATGGATGGCACTATTACTCATACACCACAGCCGCTAACGCTCCTTCTGGTACTTGGCCCTCCATTATTATTTGTGGAACTGTAGCACGCGGTGATTTAGTGATAGTAGATAAAAGCTTTATCGTTGATTGGTCTGTAGTTTCAACAAGTACAATTCAAACAGTAGTCGATGCAAGCTTGACGGTGGCAACAACTTCTTTAGCTGCGGTCATTGGAGGAACTACCGAAGCTAGTGTATTGTCAGCATCATCAAGTCTGGCTGCCACACTTCCTGCATCTATTTGGGCATTTAGCGGTAGGACCCTCACCTCTTTTGGTACCCTCGTGGCTGATGTGTGGACCAACAGCGTCAGAACCCTAACAGGCGCTGGACTCGACTCGGGATCACTCGCAACGGAAGCGTATATTGATACTGCCACCTCAACTTTATTTGCAGAAATAGAGAAAGGTTGGACGGTGACGTTGTCCGACTTTGGAGCAACTACTGTTAGTACCGCTTACAAGGCAAAGTTGCAGGTTCTCAATTATGCGACTATACCAACAGATGCGGATTCCGTACCGACAGTTGTCATCACTGACCCCCTTGGAACAGTCCAAGTTCCAGCAGGTGTTATGACAAGAGACTCAGCCGGAACCTACAGCTACAGTTACAGTATTGGTGGTAGCTCGGTCGGCGGTGTTTGGGAGACAGAAGTTTCTACTGTAATAAGTGGACAAACAATTGAACTAAATGATTATTGGTCTCTTTCTAGCTCACCCGCAGATGTTCAAATACTTGCAATTACAGACAAAGTCATACCGACCATAACTGCCAGTGTGAGAATTGACAACATGGGAACTGCGGCGAGCGACTTCTACTATGTCTACTGTATTGTAGATAGTGAAGGTAATTTGTGTGGTGGCGGTGATGATATAGATTCTGCATCAGATACTGCGTACATAAATGCCGGAGAGTTTATAAGTTTGTCATTGACTTTGGATGATGTACTGACACCGGGAACGTATTGGTTCAAAGTTAGGGCTAGGGCTTTGGCTGAAACCAACTGGGCTGCATCAACAGAACAGTTTATAGCTGTGGCTGCCGATGATGGGGGAGGAGGAGGTGGCGGCGGAGGAGGAGGAG
>NVTD01000059.1 GCA_002401445.1 Candidatus Wolfebacteria bacterium
GCCTCGATCGCCGCGCGGGTGGCGTCGTCCGGGCCGTCGTCGGCGACGACCAGTTCCACGCGGCGCGCGTCGAACGTCTGCGCGCGCAGGCCGTCCAGGCAGCGTTGCAGCATCTGCGGCCGTCGCCATGTCGCAATCACGACGGACATGGCTGGCTCCCCTTGCACGGGGGTCACCGACGACACGTCAAACGGCATCGGCTGGTTCATGCGACCCCCGCCAGGCCTGGGACGCGCCGCAGCCCGTCGACATTGCGTACGGCGCCGTCTTCCTGGGTCTGCGATTGCTCCGGGCGCAGGGCCGTCTTGCGCAGCAGGAACGGCCCGATCACCAGCGCGTCGAGCGGCGAGGTCCAGAACGATTCCACCGCATCGCGGGGGCTGCAGACCATGGGCTCGCCGCGCGTATTGAACGACGTGTTCACCAGGATCGGCACGCCGGTGCGCCGCTCGAACGCCGCCAGCAGGTCGTAGTACAGCGGATGCTGGCGCCGGTTGACGGTCTGCACGCGCGCGGTGCCATCAACGTGGCGCACGGCCGGGATCTGCGTGGCGCGGTCTTCCCGCACATCGAAGATGAACAGCATGAACGGTGCGGTTTGCGCACCGACAAACCAGTCGGCGGCGCGTTCTTCCATCACCACCGGAGCGACGGGGCGGAAGTCCTCGCGGTCCTTGATCTCGTTCAGCCGCGCCTGCATGTCGGCGGGGATGGGCGAGGCGAGGATGGACCGCGCACCCAGCGCGCGCGGGCCGAACTCCATGCGCCCCTGGAACCAGCCGATCACCTGGCCCTGCGCCAGCAGCTCGGCGGTCTGCTCGGCGATGTTGTCCAGGCGCTCGAACGGCAGCTTTGACCACGCGAGGAACTGCTCGATCTCTTCATCGGCATACGACGGGCCGAGATAGGCGTGGTCCATTTTCCACAGGCGCTGTTTGTTGCCGCGCGTTTGGTAATCCGTCCACAGCGCGGCACCGAGCGACGTGCCGGCATCGCCGGCTGCCGGCTGCACCCAGACGTTTTCGAACGGGCCGCGGTCGCGGATGCGCGCGTTCATTACGCAGTTGAGCGCCACGCCGCCGGCCATGGCCAGATTGCTTGCGCCGGTGGCCTGATGCAGCCACTGGCTCATCGTCAGCACCGTCTCTTCCAGTACCTGCTGGAGCGAACGCGCAATGTCAAAGTGGCGCGGTTCCATCGGGCCGCCACGCTGTCGCGGCGGGCCGAAACGTTCTTCCAGCCGCAAAGGGGCCACGGTGTAGCGGCCGTCGGTCTCGACCCGCACCATCTCGTGGAATGCGTCGACATAGCGGGGCTCCCCGTACGACGCCAGCGCCATCACCTTGTATTCGTCCGACGAACGCAGAAAGCCGAGGTAGTCCGTCACCTCTTCGTAAAACAGGCCGAGCGAATGCGGCAGGTCCACCTGCTGCAGGCGCGTGTATTCGCCGTCGCTGAACAGGCCGTAGGACGTGGTCGCGCGCTCGCCGCGTCCGTCCATCGTGAGTACGGCGCAGTCGTCGAACGGTGCCGCCAGGAACGCACTGGCCTCGTGCGCAAGGTGATGCTCGACAAACGACCAGCGGAACGGCCCGGTGTGCTTCACGTTGGCGAAGCGCGCCTGCAGATGATGCGGCGCGCCGTCGGCCAGCTGGCGCGGCGCGTTCAGCACGTAAGAGAGAAACAGCGGGTCCCACGGCGCGGCGCCGGGCGGCAGGTCCAATTGCGCCGACGGCTGCCGCGGCAGCGCGATATGCGTCTGCGCCTGCAGGTCGGTCAGCAGGGCCGGGTCGAGCGAGTAGGCGACCTGGTCCACGCGCGCCAGGTCGATGCCGGCTTCGGCCAAGCAGTAATCGATGGCGTGATACGGCAACTGCCAGGTGGAAAACGGCACCGGCCGCTTGGCGTGCTTGACGTGCGTGAAACGTTCGTCTTCAGCGGCGGCAATCACCACACCGTCACGCACCAGCGTGGCGGAAGAATCGTGATACGCCGCGTTGATGCCGAGGGTGTAGAGCGGTTTGGCTTCCATGCGGGGGCTCCGTCAATCGATTCAGTCAGTACAGGTCACGCGCAACGCTCAGGCGACCGGCGTTGGCGCATTCGATACAGGCAACGCAGGCACGACGGAAGCAGGCCATAACGCCTGCGCCACGCGCGACGACTGCCATAGCGGGTGCGCGGCGGCGACCACTTCCTCTTCCGTCACGCCGGTCAGGCACGCCTGATGGCCGAGCGGACACACGCTGCGATAGCAATAGCGGCACGGCACCTGATGCGAGAGCACCGCGTGCGGCACGGCCCACGGCGTGTGCTGCGGATTGGTCAGCGCGTAGAGATCGACCACCGGCGTTTGCGTGGCTGCCGCCAGATGTACGGGGCCGCTGTTGTTGGACACCAGCAGCGCCGCACCTTCGATGAGCGCCGCCAGCTCGCCCAGCGTGAGCGCCCCGGCCATGTTCAGCACGCGCTGCCCGGCAATGAGCCCTGGCAGGCACACCTGCTGCACCAGTTCCGCTTCGGCGGGTGCGCCGGTCACCAGCACCGGGCAGCCATACCGGTTCGCCAGCGTGCAGGCGATATGCGCAAAGCGATCGGGCGGATAGCGCCGCGACGCTGCGGTCGCACCCGGATGCAGGACGATCCACGGGGCGTCCGTAGTAACGCCGCGCTCGCCCAGCTTGGCGCGCACGGCATCGCGATCCGCTGGGCGTACGTTGAAGCGCAGCCGATGCGGCAGATGCGCGGCCACATCGGTCACGTGCTGCACGAGGTCCAGCTGACGGCGCACTTCGTGGCGCACGTCACCGGGCGCGGTGGCGGCAATGCGCGCATCGGGGTCGGCAATCCAGTCCGTCAGCAGCGCGTACGGGTTCTCGCGGCAATGCGCCAGGCGCAGCGGAATGCCGGCCAGAAAGCACAGCATGGCGGCCGGCAACGGATTCTGCGTGTGCACGGTAAAGATGACCGCCGCGTCGAATGCGCCCTCGCGCAGGGTGTCGACCAGTGCGCGTGTCTGCTCAGCATCGGCCGCGCTGGCGTGCTTGGCCCACGGCACATCACAGACGATCACGTCGTCGATGTCGGACAGGTGCGGCGCCGCCGTGGCGCCCGAGTGCGATGTCAGCAACGTGAGATGGCGGCTGGCGCGGCGGGTCTGCCCGCCGGCCTTGAGCGCGTGAAAGGCCGGCGTGGTCATGACCACGTCGCCCAGGTTGTCAGGCCGTACGCACAGGATGCGGCTCGCGTTGGCCCACACGGCACGGCGCTCGGGAATCCCCGCTGCGATCATGCAACCGCCCTCAGGTGTTGTGCGCGCGGCGCATGCCGCGCCTGCTGGGCAATGACGATGGCAGCCGCCTCGTCAAAGCGCCCGACGATGTAATCCGGCACGCGCAGCCGCCCCGGCTGCCACAGCGTTTCGTTGCCGTTGGCGATCAGGATGGTCTGGCAGCCCGCGCGCCGGCCGGCTTCCACATCGTTGAGGATGTCGCCGATCATCCAGGAGCCTTCCAGCGCAAGGCCGTGTGCCTCAGCGGCCTGGCGTAACAACCCGTCGCCCGGCTTGCGGCAGGCGCAATGGATGCTGCCATCGGCCGCCGGCGCGTGCGGGCAGAAATAGAAGCCGCCCAGCGTGGCGCCGTGCAACGCAAACAATTCGCCCAGCCGCTTTGCCACCCCTTCCAGCGCAGCCTCGGGAAAGAGTCCCAGCGCCACACCGGGCTGGTTGCTCACCACGATCAGCGGCGAGCCGGTGGCGCCCAGCATCCGCAGGCCTTCGCCCGCGCCGGGTGCCAACGCAATGCGTGCCGGATCGACGTTGTAGGGCACGTCTTCCAGCAGCGTGCCGTCCTTGTCGAGAAAGATGGCGGGGCGCGATCGCAGCTGCAACGGCGCACGCATCAGGGCCATGACGTCTCCCGCATCGGCAGCACCATCACTTCCGGGATCACCGTCTCGGGCAGCTGCAGCAGCACGAAGCGCACGGCGGCGGCCACGTTGGCCGGATCCTGCAGATTGCTCACATCGATATCGGGAAAGCGGTCGAGCAGGAACGGTGTGCGCATGCCGCCGGCAATCACGGCAGAGACCTTGATGCCGTGCGGGCGCAGCTCGGCATGCAGCGCGTGCGACAGCCCCAGCAGCCCCCATTTGGTGGCGTGGTAGACCGACGCATTCGGCCACGCACGGCGCGAAGCGGTTGACGCGATGTTGACGATGGCACCGCTCGCGCGTTTGCGCATCAGCACGCTGGCGTGCTTGGCCAGCAGGAACGGGCCGCGCAGGTTGGTGCGCACCACGCGGTCCCAGTCTTCCACGTTCAGTTCATCAATGGGCAGCGTGATGTCGATGGCCGCGTTGTTGATCACGGCATCCACACGGCCAAAGCGGTCGACCACTTCATCGAGTGCGCCGCGCACGGCGGCTGCGTCGCCCACGTCCAGCGCAATGGCGTGCGACTGGCTGCCCTCGGCGATCAGTGCAGCGGCGGTGCGGTCGGCGGTGCCGGCATCGTAGTCGGTAGCGACCACCGTGGCCCCTTCGGCAGAGAGCACGCGGCTGATGGCGGCGCCCAGCCCACGCCCCGCGCCGGTCACGATGATGACCTGGTCGCGCAGCGTGGGTGTGGTGTTGGGGTTCGAGTTCAAATCGGTCTGGGTCATGGCGGGGTGAAGAGGGAAGGGTGGGAAGAAATCCGGTCAGGCTGCGAGCCCTGCCAGCGCCGCAGCGTTGGCGCTGGGCGCGGCATCGGTCATGCGGCCCACGGCGCGCGCGTGGCTGTCGATGGCCTTGAGGTACGCACGCTCGAGTTGCCCCGCCACGCCCAGCCACGTGTAGAGCATGCGGGCGCGCACCAGCCCGGCCTGCCCCAGCTCGCGGCACAGCTCGGGCTGCTGGATCAGTTGCAGCAGCCGTGCGGCCAGCGCTTGCGGGTCTTTTGGCGGGACGAGGAAGCCGGTGCGCTCATGCCGCACGGTCGAGCGGATGCCGCCCACGTCCGCACCGATCACCGCGCGCCCGCACGCCATGGCCTCCACCGGCGTGATGCCGAACGGCTCGTACCACGGCGTGCTGACGAACACATCACAGGCGCTGTACCAGGTGCGCAGATCGGCGCGGCCGCGCTTGCCGACAAAGGTGGTCTGCGCGTGCACCCCGGCGCGCTCGGCAATGGCTTGCAGGCGGCCGAGCTCAGGTGTGGCGGCCACGTCCGGCACGACGGTGTTGCCGCCCACCACGTACAGGCGCACGCGCTTGCGCGCGTCGGCCGGCAGCTCACCGATGGCCTCGATGACGTTGTCCACGCCCTTGCGCGCCACCATGCGGCCCAGTTGCAGCACGACAAACGCATCGGCTGGCACGCCCAGGCGGCGTCGCGCTTGCGCGTGGTCGATGGGCGCAAATTCTCCGGCGTCAAAGCCGCACGGCACCACGTCGATCTGCTCAGGGCGGGCGCGGTAGAGCGTTTCCAGGTCGGCCTGATCCTGCGGGCATTCCGCGATGACGCGGTCGGCACGCTGTACCAGCGTCTCTTCGATCGCGAATCGCGCATCGGGAAAACCATCGGCGCTGCCCTGATGCAATCGGCGCACGCGGCCCAGCGCGTGGAAGGTCATGACCAGCGGCAGGTTCAACCGCGTGGACGCCGCCAGCGATGCCAGGCCCGACATGAAGAAGTTGGCATGGATGACGTTGTAGGCGTCACCGCTGGCCTGGGCGCGCGCGCAGTGGTTCAGCAGGTGGCGGCCAAAGGCATGCATGTGGGGCAGCAGCGCTTCCTTGGGCAGCACGGCAGCCGGCCCGGCCGGCACGTGGACGACACGGCAGCCGCTATCGAACGGCACCACCTCCGGGTCCCACGGACGCTCGCGGCGCGTGAAGACATCGACACGATGGCCCAGCCGTGCAAGCTGGCGCGCGACATGGCGCACGTAGACGTTCTGTCCGCCGCAGTCGACACCGCCCAGGTCGGCAAGTGGCGATGCGTGTTCACTGACCATGGCGATGCGCATGTCGTTTCTCCTCTTATGGCCGCGGCCTGTGTGGTGAGGTGTTCGGAAGCCACGTGCGAAGACCTACAGCAGCCGGCGTGCCATGGCGTGCAACCTTGTGCGGCGGGGCTTCGCGCTGGTGCGTGCGGAGCCGATGCGGGGAAGCGTCTCTCGCTTGTCCGGACAAGCGTTTGCGGGAGGTTGATGCGAACGTCGCGCGTGACCCGTGCACGCGGCGGGCCGCCATGGCGTCACGCGACAGGTGCAGGCCGCAGCCGAAGCGACCGCGCAATTCTTACGTGGAGCGCAAGGAGAAACGGCGCGGCGACGGCATCACGCCTGACGCGCCGCGCATGAAGAGTGGGGCAGGTCAGGCGAGCCGCAGCGTGCCGCCCGTGGCGACAGCGGCCTGTTTGGCGATGGCGCGCAGGCATGCCGCCACCACATGTGCAAAGGCTTCGTCATAGAACGGCAGCGCGCCGCTCACGCCTACCACGATGCCGTCGAGCACGGCGCTGCCCCACAGGTTGGTGTCGCCTGCACGCAGCACGTGCGGGCGCAACGCCTGCAGCGCATGTGTGCTCATGCCGTGCCGCCAGGCCAGCCGTGCCTTGGTGCGCGCATAGGCGGCGTAGTCCGCATCCCATTGCGCGCGATCGCCTACCGAATATTCGTAAAGCACGGCGTCATCAAAGGCGCATTCCGCAGGCGAGCGTGCGGGGTCTATCACAACGATGTGCAGAAAGCCGCTGTCGCCCACCTCCTGCGGACGCTTCATCGCTTGCGTGATGAGCGGCAACGCCATCTCCACCGCACGCCGTGCGGCGTCGGCGCCAGCAAAGTGCGATGTGGTCTGGTGCGGTTGTTTCTGCGGCGCCTCACGTTGGGCGGAAGGATCGAAATCGGCCAGCATGCTTATGGAGACTCCTGGGCTGATTGGAAGGAAAGGGAGGCGTGCGATTCATGCGCGGGCGCACGCCGCGCGCGGATGACGCTCAGGATGGCGGTGACCAGCTCGCCGCGCTCGGTAGGCTTGGCCAGGTGCAACTGGAAACCGGCCAGCAGCGCGCGCGTACGGTCTTCCGGTCTGTCATAACCGGACAGTGCGACGGCGGGCAGGCGGGCATCGAGCGGCATGTCGCGTTCGGACTCCAGCAAGCGCACGTTGCGCAGCAGCGCGTAGCCGTCTTCGTCGTCACCCAGGGCAATGTCGGAGACCAGCACATCGGGCCAGGAATTGCCCGGCGCCGCGCGCAACGCAGCAAGTGCAGGCTTGGCCGCGCCGTAAGCGGTGACGGTGGCGCCGTAGTCTTCCAGCAGCAGTTGGAGTATCTCGCGGGCGTCTTCCTGGTCATCGACGATGAGCACGTGCACCCCGGATAGCGCATCCGGCGGCGCAAGCGTGGTGCGTT
>NVTD01000060.1 GCA_002401445.1 Candidatus Wolfebacteria bacterium
TAAAATAATCTAATAAATGGGTTTATACAAAACTTTCTTTTCAGCAAATACGACACTTCAAGAAGGAGCACCATTAAATAATACTGGTCAAAATGAAGTTGTGGAATTTTGGTATGGTGGAGCAGCAAGTTCTGCCACAACCTCATATAATAGATTTATTTTCAGATTCGATACAACAAAATTAAGAGAAAAGTACTCAAGTGGAGAAATAATGTCAGGTTCGGTGACAAGTCATAAACTTTCCATGACCTCGACGGGTAGTTTTGATAAAAGATTATTAGGTCAAACTGATATAATAGGAAGACAAAGAGCCAGTTCTTTTGATATGATATTATCACTCATCCCGACAGGACAAACGAATTGGGTTGAGGGTGTAGGAAATTCTTTTAATTATGGTTCTAGAAATACGGATTTTGGACTCACGGAAAAATTAACAGATGGTCCTTCTAGCTGGAAAAAAAGAACTACTCTGGATAATTGGGAATTTGAGGGGGTCTATTCAGGAAATGCACCAACTGAGACTATTCTAACACAACAGAATTTTGAGTTAGGAAATGAGAATCTATCGATGGATATTACCGAAACGATGGAAAAAATTATAAGTGGCGAGACTGCCAATTCAGGACTTATACTCTCATTATCAGGTAGTTATGAAACTTTAACCTCCACTACTCGTAACTTTTTTGGATTCTTCTCCAGACATACTAACACAATTTACAGTCCTTCGATTATCACATCATTTTCAGGATCTGTTCAAGATGATCGTAAACGTGTATATGTAGATAAAACTAACCGATTGTATCTATACACACAAAAAAATAGAGACCCAATTAACTTAGACTCAGTTCCCTCTGAAGTCACTATACGAGATTATGATGATACAATCTTCTCAGCAATAACTGGATCATCCATTGTCCAACAAGGAAAGGGCATATATTATGTTGATTTGTTTATTCCAAATAGTGGTGGGTCAATGAATGATCATACTTTTGAAATGTGGACTGATACATGGTCAGGTGTGACGGTTGATACAATCCCATTACCAGCAGTAGAACTAGAATTCACTATAAAGGATAATAAAAATTATTTTAATATAGGTAATAACTTGGAAGAACCAGTACAGTATGGATTTTCATTCTATGGGATATCTAACGGTGAAAAGATAAAACAAGGAGATGTGAGAAAGGTCTTCGTGATTGCTCAAGTTAAATACAATCCTGAGGATGATGTAATTGTTGATAATTTACAATACCGTCTCTATATTCGACAAGGAAGAAATCAAATAGATATTATTCCCTTTACAGATGTAAATAGAGGATTTAATCAAAACTATTTAACAATAGATACATCATTTTTATTTCAACATGAATATTTTCTTCAATTAAAATTAACATCTAACGATGTTGAGATAACTCTCCCAGAACCATTATCATTCCAAGTTGTTGAAGAATTATAAAACATCTATACAATCACTATTTATTTCATTATTTCTTCTTTCACCCCATTGATAGAAAAATACACTATCTAAATTTAGTCTCTTACAAGTAGGGTTTAAATATTCCATAACATACTTATCTAATTGACCAAGAGTATACTTATCTATATGTTTCTTATAGTCCATAGAATCTCTATCTAATACGATTTGAGTAGTATTTGAAATATGTACAATACTATGTTTTATAGTATGATGATAATTATCTTCAGATAATAACTTCCATCCTCTCTTTTCAAAGATTACGTTTAATTCTTTTATTATTTCTGTTTTTCTAGTCATGGTTTATACTTAAAAAGTTTACGATAAATTACATGTTCATGAGTTAATATTTTACCATTAGGAAACCATGTAGACTTTACAAAGAACGGTGGTGTTTTTAAACATACATACCCCCTTATAAATCTAATTGGGTAGATTATATATTTAATAACTCTTATATAATGTGGAGTTGTAGGTGGTAATTTATATATTAAATTATTTTTCATAATAACAAAGATAAATAAAATATTTTAAATAAACAAGTCTTTTTTAAATTAACTAAACTATTTATATAATAGAACTAAAAGTTTTTAAATGAGTAAATATCTGTTTTTACCATTCGTAGATCATTATCTAGAAGAAGATAGTTTCCACACATCCATTGCTAACGCCTGTATTTACAAGGGTCTTGAAATCCCACTAAGGTCATTTTTTAACAAAGATAAAAAGGAATGTATCCAATCTGTTGGATTAAGTATGGAGAACGGTAATAATATCAAAAAGATATTTGAATCCGGTGGTATTATAACATTTAAACATAAATTAACAGGTGAGAAACACTCTTGTTTATTAATAAGGGACGAGAAGAAGACAGAAGATGAATATGTGTTAATAAATTCTTGGTATGGTCCTACCATATTAACGGGAATATCTGAGGAGAATATAGAAAATGTTTTTAATATTGTGGAGGGTTGGAATTTTGTGGAATAACTCTAGGCCATATATATCTTGTACGATAACCGTCTCCTCTCAGTTTACAATCACTAATCCCCATATATTCAATCATTAAGTGATTACATAGCTGAATACAGTCACTATAACTATAAAACCCATTATTAAATATACTGTAGTATAATGGACTCAATTCTAGAAAAACATTTTTGTTTGATATATCATGTTCTAATCTAACCTCATTAGTAATTTTATCTATGTAAAATACACTATTTGGATGAAATTCATCAGTAATCCTATAAGTATCACCCAATAAACAGTTAAAAGATTCCTCAACCCTCCATTTATGGTTCAGAAAAAATAATGTGTCTTCTTTATTATTCATAATACAAAGGTAAGAAAAATATATTTAATAACCAAATATTTATAATAAATCATATATTAATGAAGGAGAATAAGTCAATTAGAATAAGAACTACTGTCAATCAAGACAAATTCATTACTTTGAATTTAACAAATAATTTTGATACTTTGGACATACTCAGTCTTAAGATAAGACAAGAAGATGTTTTTAGAGATATGTGTTCAGATTATGGGATGGTATGTGGTAGAGTATCCACAAAAGACTTTGGAATACCCAATGCAAGGGTTTCAATATTCATTCCACTAACTGATGAAGATGAAGATAACCAATTAATAACTTCATTATACCCATTTAAAAGAGTAACAGATAAAACAGAAGATGGAATAAGGTATAACCTTCTATCCAAAGAAAAACAAAAAGGATTCCACCAACCAGTAGGAACATTCCCACCCAAAAGGGAAGTACTTGATAATGATATTGTATTAGAGATATACGAAAAGTATTATAAATTCACAACAACAACAAATGATAGTGGGGATTATATGATTTTTGGAATTCCAATAGGTAACCATACAATTCATATGGATATTGATTTTTCTGATATAGGGTTTGTTAGTTCCAGACCACATGAATTAATAGCTAAAGGATATCCAGAAAAATTATTTGAAAATAACAATACTTTTAGAAGATCATCCAATTTAGATGAATTAGCACAAATTGTATCACAAAACAAATCAGTATCAATTTTACCATTCTGGGGTGATTTGGAACAATGTGAAGTGGGAATAACCAGAGTTGATTTTGATATACAGAATTTTGATATTACCCCATCTGCTATATTTTTTGGTTCAATGTTTGCAGATAAGAATTGGAATTTTATTGATCGTGATGGAAATGTGACCAGAAATCACTTTTGGGATGAAACTTATTGTGATATGATAAATGATCATGGTAGTGGTAAAGTAGAAACAATCATTAAGTCAGAAGATGGTGACAACATAGAATTTTTAGAACCAAATATTTTTGAGAACAATAGCTGGGCATTTTCTATACCAATGAACAAAACAAGAGTCATAACAGATGAATTCGGTAACCTAACCCCATCCCCAGACCCAACAAGAGGGGTGCCAACGGAGGTAGACGTTAGATTTAAAATTGGTTTTGACAGACCTGCTAGTAATGGAGACGTATCCTATGCCAAATACCTGGTTCCAAATATTCGTGATGATGCTGGCGGAGATAATTATAATTTTGGAAATGATACGAATGATGATGATTTTTTTACGATGAAATGGAAAAGACTCTACAGTGTTAGACAATTCATGGCTAGATACCAAAGGATAACGAATAATCGTATTTTGGATTATATCGGATTTCACAGGGTCGATGGGTGCCCATTTTCTCTTGACTTTCCATTTAATAGAACAAATATAGTCTCTACTGGAATACAAAAATTTGGGAGTAGAAGGTTTGCTTATCATTCAGAATATCCCCTTCATCCAGATCCAGTTGAATCATTTAGTACACAATTCGATAAAATAACAGATGTAGAACATAAAACATCTTATGATTTTTATAATAGTTGGATTAATGGTTCTTTATACTCTTTTGGCTTTAAGACTGCAAATAAAGTAACAGATTTTTCTAATAATGATAGAAATATATATCTTAATTATGTTTTGGATACTACAGGATTTACAGAAAATCTGGTTGCACCTGCTGATAGTGTTAATACTTTTGATCAAGGACTCATTAAAAAGAAAATAGTAGATGGAGGAATTGAATTATTTTACGCATCACAAGGAACTTGTAATAATTTACTATATGCTACAAACATAACAGATTTGGGTAGTTCTATTAAAAATAAGGATGAATTTGGAATTCCAGATGTGCCATTCCTTTTTGATAAACTTCCTAAAACCAGTTTTACGTTGCCAATTAATATAGAAAAAAAAATAATTGATAATTCCCCTCCAGAACCTTTGGTAATAAATCATGATTTAATTACTAGAACATGTGAGATTGGAAGTAATATAACAATTGACCCAACATCATTAATTGTAACTGAAACTATTGATGTCGAATTAAGAAAAACATTATGTGAATTAAATAAAACTAAAAATCCTTGTGATAATTCAGAACTTGGTAATTATACCCCCCCAGTATTAAATTTAGACGGTACATTACAAATACCAGATAATTGTGATCATATTGAAAGAAAATTCAATGTGAATAGAAGTAAAAGTTTATTCTCTTATTATTTTTATTTCGGGTTGGATGAGTCCAATTCACTATCATTAGTTAAACAAAAATTTTTCACTTAAGATGATACGAGAGAAGATAGTACTACCAAGTAAGAAACATAAATTATCTACAGATAAAGATACTCAGATTAGACTAAATCTTGATTCTAATACTAGATTACTTAAAGAAAATAATATTGTAAGTGTTTTAAATTTAGATGATCAAACAAATAAAGAAAGACAAGAGTCCTCAATATATAGAATATATGGTAAAATATCATTAGTAACTTATGATGAACAAACAAGAATAAGTAGTATTAATACTTTTAGTTCAGGTGGAACAATAGAAGTAGTAAATAAACTTAAAAGTTTATCAAATTCTGATATTAATCTTTTAAATAGAGATAACTGGGAAATCCAAATACTATATCCTTTTTCTTCAGATACAAAAACAGTAATTGATACTAGAAAAACAAAATATAGAAGATTATTTAAGGTATTAACAACATCAGACGATTATAATATAATTAAATCTGGATTTGAGACTAATTCATACGGTGATAGAGTAATACAATTTATATTTAATAAAGATATAGATATAAGTGGAATATCCGATTATTTAGGAAGACCGATTACAGATATGTACTTATCCATAGTAAAGAAATTGTCACCCACAACAACTGATTTAGATGAGGGTTTTAATAGAACATATTCCGGTTCTAATATTACAGATTTTGTTAAAAGTGATCATTACATTGGTGATGAAGTAATAGAAGATTCAATTGACTTAACACAAGAGATAGTTTCTACCAGATTTCATAAATTCTTTGATACACATACTGGAATATTGGTCTTTGAAGATACTTTTGATTTAAATATTGATAAAGGTTGGTCAGGGTTATTTATAGGACCACAAGGAGAAGAATCTACCCTTATCACAAATGATGCTTTAAGGTTTATATCTGGTAGTGGAATTGCATTATGGAATGGTTTTGTAAGTTTTAATAATATTTTAGAAATAGGTAAAAGTTATGAAATTAGTTTTGATATTACTAGTGTACCCGATAGTTCATTCGGAGATCCAAAGGTCACACTAAATTGTGGAACTAATATAGGTACTGATAGAATAATTACAGGAACTTACAGAGAAATTTTAACATGTACAGGAACTCAAAATTTAGGATTTAAATTCATATTTAATAGTATTGTTCAAGGTCAAGGAGAAATTATAGATATTGATAATATTGTTGTGGTTGAGAGGGAAAGTACAGGTTACTACTATAAACCTTTTTATAGAATAGATATAAGGAAATTTTCAAATAATGTATTGGAGGGTAATACTGGAACAACATTAGGTATACCATCTTATGCAACTGAAGTTGATGCAGAAGGTAATAGAAGATGGAGAGAACTATTACCAATAGGTACAATTGAAGATGAAACAAATGGTGTAGATTATCCTTTTGTTAATGACAAACATTACTTATATGATAACTATCAATTATTTGTAAGAAGAGTGATACCGATACATGAATTATCAGGTTTTGATTTAAATCCTGTTGATGAAACAACAATAGAAGTTATCTCCACATTTGGTAAAGATGATAGAATTCCATTATCACCAGAAGAAGATTGTGTTGTTAAACAAGATGGAAATATAATAGATCCTGGTTCAAGTGGACCGGGTACTAGTGCAAAGGATAAACAGGATAAAATTGAGAAGGATTTTAATGAGTTTAAATGTTAATATAATTGATACCAGCTCCGGGACATAAACCAACTATTACTCCATTTATTCCATATTTTTTACAAATAGGTTTAATATACTCCATAACATAATTATCTAACTCACTATAGGTGAAATCATGTCTGCATTTCCCATAAGGGATATAGTTCCTATCAATATATAAAGTATCAACTTGAATTATTGAACCATCCCACCAATCACTATCCTTAAAGTTATTATCCTCAGGCAATAATTCCCATCCTCTTTGTTTAAAGATTACATTAAGTTCTTGTATAAGTTTTTTAGTATCCATAATAACAAAGGTACAAATAATAA
>NVTD01000007.1 GCA_002401445.1 Candidatus Wolfebacteria bacterium
TATCTCTTTACAAAAATAGTGATTTTTCTTGCACCTTAACTCAAAACATGATTAAATCACCCCAGAAGGGAATATCGCTCATGAAGGGCGTTGCACATTATGACAAAATCAATTCAAGCATGTGTTGGTAGATTCACAGATATGTTGAGAGATGAGGGATCAGAAAAAGTATTAGAACAATTTGTACGAGTTGTTGCGTCAAGGAGTCTGCTCTTTCCAAGAGATGTAATTATTGCATACAGAGACGCTAAGGAATTATGTGTATCTAATGGGTCAATACCCCAAAATATTGGTCTGGATCCAAATTTTCATTTTAATTCGAAATAGCAATATTCCAAGTATCCAAAAGCTCTCCTCGGAGAGCTTTTGCTTTTTATTACTTCGCGTGGATGAATTGGTAGATGTCTTCGAGTGCTTTAACAGCATCTCCTGCTGCAATGTTGTTTTGGTGGTATAGACCATCTGTACAATCACCAGCAGCCCATACTCCGTCTACAGATGCGCGCTGGTTTCGTGGGTCCACAACAATTCGATTGAATTCATCTAACTTAACAAGATCTTTTACGAATCCTGTTGTTGGTACAGATCCAATTTCTGCAAAAATTCCAGTTGTTTTGATTGAGGTTTCTTCTCCATCATCACCAATTTTATATATAAGTTCGTTAACAAATTTGTCTCCCTTAATCTCAACAAGTCGTGTGTTGGTGAGGCCGGTCATATTTGGGTGAGAGAGAACTTTCTTTACAGTCACAGGATCAGCACGATACTCTGAACCACGCTGAAATAGAGTGACGCTTTTTGTATATGCAAGTAATTGAGCTGCAGTTTCAAATCCTGCATTTCCACCTCCAATCACAACAACGTCCTGCCCGCTGAATAGGGGACCATCACATGTTGCACAGTAAGTTATGCCTTTGTTATCAAAAATTTCCGCTCCTGTAACCGTTAGCTTACGTCTGTGACTTCCTGTCGATATAAGCACTGTTTTGGCCGTATACTCGCCTTTGTCTGTCTTTATGTTAAAGCCGCCATCAACTTTGGTTACCGTAGTTATCATCTCGCCCTCCTTTATTTCTACTATATCTCCGGCGTATGCCTTGAGATGTGTTTCAAAAGATTTTGCTAAGTCAGCTCCAGAGATCTTTGGAGTACCAATCCAGTTTTGTACTTCTTCTGAAACAGCACTTTGACTCTGGTAATCCTTAGTAATAAATATTGTTTTCAATTGTTTTCGTGATGCATATACACCCGCTGATACTCCAGCTGGTCCACCACCTAAAATTGCTAAATCGTAATTCATATGTATAATTTCCTTAGAAGTTAAACCATTATAACATAGGAAGGCTGATAAATGCTGACTGCAAGATATATCAAAAAAGTAAGGGATTTTAATCAACAGTGTTCGAGTATACGGCGACCAAAGTTGATTATATCTCCCGCACTTCGAAAATCACATGAGGAATTAAAAAAGTTTCGAATTCGTCATTTACCAAAAAGAAGGCATATAAAGTAAAATACAAATATTTCAAAAACACCCCGAATCGGTTACGATTCGGGGGATTTTTTTTACAAAATTACTTCTTGTTTCGTCTTAGAAACGCCGGTACAACACCCCAATCATCATCCTCTTCCTCTGCAGGAGCAATCTCCTTCTTTATTTCAGGCTTTGCTACTGGTGCCGGCTCTATAGAATTAGATACAGGAGCGCTTTGAGATGGCGAACTTATGTCGTTGTATATTTTACCTTTTTGTCTTTGCTCCTTTTTCATCAGTGGTTGCATGTCCGGTTCATCAGAGAAAAGAGATTTTTTTATTCCACCTTCTGGAAAACCGCTTGCAATACAAGTCACTTTAACCTCTCCCTTTTTTAGCTTGTCATCTCGAATTGCTCCAAAGATAACCTTTGCATTTGGATCTATAGATTCGGTTATAACTTTTGCAGCTTCTTGAACTTCAAGCATGGTGAGATCGTCGCCCCCAGCAACTGCAAAGAGTACACCTTTTGCACCAGTAATATCAATTTCAAGAAGAGGGGAATTAATCGCTGCTCGCGCTGCGTCTTGTGCGCGTGTGTCTCCGGTTGAAATACCAATTCCCATAAGAGCGTCACCAGCATTCTTCATGATTGAACGTATGTCAGCAAAGTCGACATTAATAATACCCGGAGTGGTTATTAAATCCGAAATACCCTCTACTGCATTCTTGAGTACTTCATCACATATCGCAAATGCGTTTAGCATTGAAGTTTCCTTTTCAACGATTGCTAGAAGTCTATCATTTGGAACTATAATAATTGCATCTACTTCACGACGAAGATCCTCTAAGCCATGGTCTGCAATTTGCATACGTTGAACACCTTCAAAACTAAATGGCTTTGTGACAATTGCAACAGTAAGTGCGCCGCTCTCGCGTGCGGTCTTTGCAACTATGGGACTCGCACCTGTTCCTGTTCCACCGCCATATCCGCAAGCGATGAATACCATGTCAGAGCCTTTGATTACTTCTTGGATTTCTTCTTTTGTTTCTTCTGCTGCGCGACGCCCAAGTTCTGGGTTCATTCCGGTTCCAAGTCCACGCGTTAGGTTTTTACCAACGTGAATTTTTTTCTTTGCGAGAGAGTTATGAAGATCTTGCGCATCAGTGTTTACCACGACAAATTCAACTCCTTTTACTTTTGAATTTATCATGTGATTAACCGCATTGCGTCCAGAGCCACCGACACCGATGACCTTTATTCGTGCGAATGCTTCTACTTCAGGTGTGATTTTTTTCATCCCGTTAGAAATAGGAAATGCTAGGCATTTCCGTAAATTACTGATAATGGTGTCAAAATTGTTTTAATTTGGGTTTTCATATCTATGTAATAAAATTTGCAGCTCGTATTTCTAACGGGATTCATATCTGATATCTATCTACTCCCGCCTTTATTAGTTGCTCTATCATACCAGAGAGTGATAGCCCAAGGAAACTTTACAGGCCTAAAAAACGACGTGTAGATAAGTAAAAACCCAGCATCTTGCTAGATGCTGGGTTTTGGCTAAAAATCAGTATCATTAAGGCAAAAATTGTTTAATCCACGTCATTAGGTTGGTTTTTGCTTTACCAAAAGTATTTCCAGTTATGGATGCAGCGTCACCGCCAGTAAATCCCCAAATGCATAGACCGTATGCAACAGACCAAGTTGAGTCTATGATGTGGCCTTTTGCGCTTGTGGCGACATGTAGTTCACCTATCTTGGAAGGGAGCCTTAGTGAAGCTTTTGCCAAGTCCTCAATGGTCGTAATTCCTGATCCTCCTCCAGTGAGTATGATTCCGGCAGGAAGTAGTCCGTTTCTGCCAATCTTTTTGAGGTGAGCTTCTATGAGCTCAAAAATATCTGAAAGACGTGCCACTATGATTTCCTCAAGTTTTTTACGCGGTATTGCTCCTGTTCCCAAACTGCCTAGTTTTACTTGCTCAGCTTCTTCGAGTGGTATGCGTAACCCGAGAGCGATATCGTTTGTAATGTCCGTTGATCCAATAGGGAATATCTTTAATCCAATAGGTATATTATTTTCAAATATTGCGATTGAAACAGTTGCTGCACCAATGTTTGCCAACACGCATCCAGCCATTTTTTGTGCTTTGTTCAATACCACTAGACTCGCTGCAAGTGGGGAAGCCATAACATCTTCTACATCGATCCCAGCGCTTTCAACTGCTTGTATTAAATCATCGAGGTGTTGTTCCAGACAGGTGATGAAAAGAGTGTTGATCTCTAGTTTCGTTCCCTTCATTCCGATTGGATGTCCAAGAACTTCGTGACCGTCTATGACATAGCTTATTGGTATTGTGTGAAGAATTCTTCGGTTCACTGATAATGAACCAGGAATATTCCTCTCACTATCTGAAAGTGCATTATCAAGATCAAGCTCAGTTACTTCTGAATCGCCGCGAGAGATAATAACTTTTCCCGTCGCAGTTGTTGTTTCTACACTGACGCCACCAATACCTAAGTAGGCCCGCTTTATTTGTATTCCGGAAGAACTCTCTGCTTGTGCTATGGCTAATTTAATCGATCGAGTAGCGTCATGTGAGTTGATGATATATCCATGTCGAATCCCTTTTGACTCTGAAAAACCAGTACCTAAAATACGAGGAGCATTTCTCTCACCGTTGTTACCATATTCAGCCACTACCACTTTTATTTGGTAGGTTCCGATATCTATTCCAACTGCAATGTTTCTCGCCATAATAATATGCGAGGAGATTACTATATGGAAAATCACTCATCACTCATTTCCAACTACTTATGAAAGTATTCAAAAATGAAAGATGAAAAATTCAACCAGATTAAACGTGCGGAAAAAATTTCCGCATATATTTCTTCTCCTCACTATTCATTCTACTACCGTGGGCGAAACCTTTCAAATGAAGTAATGCGTGGATAAATAAATAGCCAAGATGTTCCGGGATTGTATGGTCAAATTTCGATGCTTCTCTTTGTGAACGATTAGGATCTATAAATATGTCTCCAGAATTCTTTTCTGATTGAAAAGCCAAGACATTAGTTGTTTTGTCCTTGTTTCGGTATGTTCGATTCAAGGTTCTCATTCGTGTGCTTCCTATAATGCCGAGGCTTATATAAGATTTCTCACCTACAACAGCATTCTTAATCGCAACAAAAGGTACACGGGGTAGTGTACCTTTTGTTTTCTGTATTATTGAGAAAGTGTCTCCAGACGGTTTTTTAACCATTATCGACGTTTGTTTCGACGTTCATCAGGATTGATTTTGCCAAGTTTTATCAGTATTCGAGTTTTTGCCTGCCGAACAAGACGAGTAAGAGTCTTCTTCTTTCGCATTCCCGGTGATTTCGCTCGTTCATAGAAACGTAAACTCCGAACACGGTTAAGTATACCTGCGCCACGAACACGCTTGCTGAATCGTCGTATTAGATTGACGTTATTCTCGCTTGAGTTTTTTGTTACTTCTACGTTTGTTGCCATCGAGGCATAATAACATAGTTTTTGTAAGTACTCAAGAGGTACACTAGCACTTTGCCACAGTGTGTAGATACTTGGACAGGTCGGCTACGGATACGCTTTCTTGTGATCGAGTGTCCATATTACGTACGATAACAGTCTTTTCTAGAGCCTCTCTTTGTCCGATTATGATTGTGTATGGAATCTTCATTGATTCTGCCTGCAGGAGTTGATTCCCGAGGCGGTCTCGTGAAAGAGACTGCTTCATCTCTATATTCTCCTTTCTCAACATATTAATAACCTTGAGGCTGAGTAATTTTGCACTAAAGCCAATTTGTATAAGAAATATACGGGGTTCAGGTCTTTTTCTAATTTCTCCTGCAGCACACTTTGGACATTGCGTATCAAGCGGGAACGATATTCCTATTGCTGGTAGATTCCTTCGGAACCCAATTTTGCGTGGTAGTTCATCATATCTTCCACCTTGAGCAAGAAGAACATTTTTAGCGTTCTCTTCTTCGGAGTCAGAAATAAATCCCGCATATATTTCAAAAACAGTCTTTGTGTGGCATTCATGCGTTCCCATGAGTGTCGTGTTTATTCGATAGGGTATATCAATGTTTTCTAAATACTCTAAAACTTCTTGGAAGTGATCACGACTTTCATCAGATAAAAAGTTTAGTGGTTTTGGAGCCTCCTCTTGTATGAGAATACATTCCTTATGTTTTGTGCAATGCATAACATCAAGCATGTTTCGGCGTAGAGCATCTTTGCATTCTGCTGGAAGGTCCTGCATGTGTTTTCTGTAGTATGCTGAGCATTCTTTGATAAACAATAGCTTTGACTCTTGATCACCAAGACTGTTTATTTCTACGTATATATCTTTGTGGCCAGCCTCGCTGAGTATTGTTGCAGATGTTTGAATTATTATTGCTTCCGCAACACTTTTTGTGGTGCACATTATGTCGAGACCAAAATATGTTGGTGCTTCTTTCTTCGCTGTGTCTGTGTCATGGTGAACAAAAAGAGGGGTAGGGGAGTTTATTATTCCAACATCAATGAAAGACTTCAGAACGCGGTATCTTTCCGTGTCGTAGAATTCTGGACGATCTCCGGTTGTAGATGCTTTTGGTAATTTCGGAAGAACTGGATTTTTCTTGTGCTTTGCGCGCTCCTCTTTCACTTTTTCTTCGAGTGCGGAGAATCCATAAAAAGATGCAACTTCTTGTGCGTGAGCAATGAACAATTTACGATCACTTGATGAAATTGGATTGTGCATATTAGTTGTCAAAAGTTAAAAATTTCCCCGGCTTATAATTGATGTCAGATATAGGTAAGAGACGTAATAGTGCCGAACCTATAATGTTACTTTTTGGAAGTGGTCCCCAAGCTCGAGAGTCGGAACTTCCTCCGCGGTTGTCTCCAAGCACAAAATATTCATCACTAAGCAATTGTGTCGTTGTCCTCGTATCGTGTCCTGGTAGTGTTACGTATGGTTCTACGAGGCGTATCCCGTCTGTATGTCTGTCGTTAAAAATTGTCACAGAGTTTCCTTGTATCACAATACGTTCGTTGGGAAGACCTATTATTCTTTTGATAAAGAATTTGCTTGGGTCTATTGGATATCTAAATATGATTACGTCACCGCGCTCGGGTTCAGAAAAACGATATGATAGCTGATCAACTATTAAATAATCTTTGTCTTGGAAAGTTTCGTCCATTGAAGCACCACTCACAACGAATGGCTGCGCTATAAAAGTCCGTATAGGAAGTATTACGAGTAGTGCGATGAGTGTGAACTGAAATAGCTCTTTAAAAAAATAAAGTGCACTCCCGTCAACTTCTTTTGGCGGTGTTGTTTCAGTTTGTGAATGAGAACTTTGCATGAAGTGATAAGAGCGATGTACGTTGTTGAATACATTGTATTACAATTGAACTGATTGACACAAGCGTTTAGTGTATGTTCTGTGCTTTTTGTACAAATCGGATGTGTATTGATACAATGGCAATGTTACCGTTATTAGAGAATTGAAATTACAAATAATAATATCCAAATTCCAAACAATATCTTATGACCAAAATACAAATGTTCAAAACGATGTTTTGGTATTTGAAAATTGGGGTTTGGGATTTGTTTGTAATTTGGTAGTTGGTGCTTGTGATTTTTAAAAGGTATGTATACAATCGTTGGTTTAGGAAACCCAGGTGAGGAATATGAAAACAGTCGTCATAATGTTGGACGGGCTGTTTTGGAGGGACTTGCGGCGGATCTAGAATTAGGTCCGTGGAAGAAAAGTAAGCCTCATTCTGGAATGATTGTGAAAGAAGAGGTAGGTGGTGTAAAAATAACTTTAATACTCCCAGATACATTCATGAATCGTTCCGGATTGTCTGTTAAAAGTTTTGCTGGCTCAAAAGCAAAGATAGGAAAGCTGATTGTTGTTCATGATGATCTTGATTTACCAGTAGGCGGTTTAAAAATAGTGAAAAATAGAGGGGCAGGTGGGCATAAAGGCGTTCTGTCTGTTATGTCTGCGGTTAAGAGTAAGGATTTTACTCGTATACGGGTTGGTATTGTTCCAACGACACCAACAGGAAAGCTTAAAAAACCAAAAGGTGAAAAAGAGGTAGAAGATTTTGTATTAGGAACTTTTAAAAAGAAAGATGCGGAAGTTATTGAAGAGAGAATAAAGAATAGTGTGGACGCTATAAAGATTATTGTGACAGAGGGGATTGAGCAAGCGATGCAGAAATATAACCAGTAAGTAGTATTTAGTAATTGGTAGTTAGTACAAATAGTAATATCCTTGTGTTGATATGCAACCCACTTGTCTAGGAGTGGAACGCGACTTTATTTTCTTACGAACGAAGGGAGTTAGTAAATAAGAAGTACTCTAGTAGTAACAAGTAGCAGTCCTTTGGAGGGTTAGAACCTGCTTTGCCGACTGATCTGTTTTACAATAAACTAATCAAAATAATCCCAGTAGAGATTATGAGGATGCCAAGAAGCTTTTGAGAAAATTCTGATTTAGAGATATTCTCCTTAATGATTTTAGGCATAAATAATGTGAGTAAGGTTCCTAGTACTAGAACATAGAAAGGTTGTACACCAAGCACCACGGAAGCAAGAGCGGCACTTGGAGCTGATATGAGTGCAAATGTGTAGAAAATATGTCCTGCCATGTCAAAACCGTCGTTAATAAAATACAATAAGTATTTGGGCGGACGAGCTTCCTTAATACCTTTAATAATTGTCTTTCTCCAAGGAGAATACAAAAGAAGGGAGATACCTGCTAGTGAAAAACCAACAAGATCATAAGTAAAAAATGTAATAAATGAGACACTCTCGAGTACATGGTCAGCAAGAAGTGTTGATACAGCAATCATTAAAGAAGATGGAAGCATTAGCCAAAATCCTTTATTAATCTTAAACTTCCTTAGAACAGATCTATCTATTGTGAGAACAAGACCTCCCACAAATACAACAAAAAACCCTATAAACTGAGCTTTTGAGATTAATTCATCAAAAAACAAAAACCCGAGAACAAGAACAAAGATAGGAATTGTCTGGAAAAGAGGAACAACACTACTCGCGTCTGCTTTCTCTAGGGCTTTGGCGTAGAAAATATATGAATAGTTGATTAGAGCTCCTCCTAAAATTGCGAGAACGAGTAGGTTATTAGAAATGGGTCCCAGATTAGCAAACGATAGGAGCGAGAGCACAACGACAAAACTACCCATTGTTCCAAAGAAAATAAAGTCGGGGATGTTTTTGGAAACTCTATCAAGAGCATACTTGTCAAACAAATTTGAAAAAGCCCAAAATAAAGGTGCAATCAGTGCTAACACTATCCAAGTCATAATAAAAAGTATAACAGGTCCTGGTTCGATACATTCGGCAAGCTCAGTACAAGAAAACTCACCACAGGTAAGTTCTATTGGGGCACACAAAAAAGCACACTAAATTACAATTAGTACTAACTACTAACTACTAACTACTAATTACTAATTACTAACTAATTAGTAATCATATTGTCGCCCACGAACGAGTCGTATAATCACACGAATTATCAGGAATAGGGTTGCACCAATAGCGATATATAGCGCTATTGTGTTGCTCATAACCCATAGAACTGATTTGTGTAAGAACAAAAGTATTATTGCTATAGGTTTATCAAGTGTACTAAATCTATCAAAACTAGATTTTTTCGTTGTTGAATCCGTTGTTCCCGAGGTTGTTGTCGCAGTGTCGTCTCTGATGAGAGAAAGTCTATCTTCTAGGCCCGCTATTTTTTTTGTTAACCGAGTAATTTCTCTTCCTCTGAATGAATCGACTGTATGTGTCGTTGCATTGATTACTTTCGCAGTTTTAGGAGAGTATTCTGCAACTTTTTTTGCAAGTGCACTGTCTACAACGTCCGGCGAAGTTCCCAGTTGTATTGGAGTGGTAAATTTCTGTGAAGGTGAACCAGAAACGAGAGGATCGTCATCTGCTCCGTCAATAACACCATCACCATCAGAGTCTGGGTTGAGAGGGTCAGTTCCAAGGGCTAGTTCTCTTTCATCGCTTATCCCGTCATTGTCATCATCGTCGTCACTTTTGTTTCCAACATTATCTCCGTCAGTATCAATATCTATAAACCGCACACTTTTACCAGTTTCGTTATCTACAAGTGTAATTGCTACCTCTCTTCCACCAGGAAGAGACATTTTTGTTTCGCTCATCTTTGCGGATATAGTTGAGTCACCAGTTTGCGCATTCCAATCAATCCAGACATCTTGAACACGATTATGTGCTAAGGAAAAGTTAGTTGATCCTATCGGGGTTGTGTCCTTGTAGAATGTAACAATACCAGTTATGTCTTTGTCACTGCTGTTGCGAATTATTGTATATATACGTATTGCATCACCTTCAAAAAAAGGCTCTACTGAGTACCAAATATCACTCGAGACGAATCCTACATTAGTTATAGTTTCTTGTGCCAGTAGTTGTGACGGCGCCAGAAATAATACTAAATACAGTAGGATTGTGGCTAGTCTATTCATGCGAGTATTGTAACATGTGTCATGAAATGAGAAGCGAAAAGTATTTGTAGAATGCTTATATATGTGATATATTTGACTTTGCCACACACGTGTTTGCCTTCCACGAACAGCAGAGATTTTCGAGTTTCTTCTGTCCCGGCCGACATTTGTGTGGCTTTTTTTTGCCAAAAAACAAGGAGTATGGCGACTATGTTTTTCTATACAAGAACCCATCCACGATCTCACCGAACCGAACAACAACTAAACTTGCCGACTGAAATCACAAAATATGCACCACACATCATCTATTTTTCCTCAACAATGTATAACATTGCTTTGTCAAAATATATAATTTGTAGTACAAATTTTAATAATTTCAGCACGACATGAGATCGTGGATGGGCTCTAATAAAAAAACCGCATCGTGTTGATGCGGTTTTTTTGTTATCTATTTATTTACCTTCTCCGTATGTCAGAGCCATCTTCTGCTCTTTTGGATCAAATAGAGTGATTGTAAATGGATATTTCTTTCCAAGCTCAAGAGTTGCGCGTAATTTGTCGTCTGTACCAAATTCGCTTACATGTACGAGCCCTGCAACACCTTCTTCGATACTAGCAAGTGCGCCATGTTTGTTGTATTTGATAATAACGGCATCAACCTTTTGATCTTTTGAATATTTCTTGTCAGCATCTTTCCATGGATTATCTTTGAGAGCCTTGATTGAAAGTGAAATCTTTCCATCTTTAATCTCGATAATTCGTGCTTTAAGTTTTTCGTTAACCTTAAACAGTAATCGTGGATTTTCAACAAGTGACCAATCCATTTCACTGATGTGTACTAGTCCCTCTAAGCCTTCCTCAATCTTTAGGAACAATCCAAAGTCTACGATTCCAGTAACTTCTCCGTCAACATCATCTCCCACTTGGTACTTTTCAATAATTTACTTTTTTTCTTTCTGTTCTGGATTTTTCTCTGAGAAGATAAGCTTTCCTTCCTTCGGTGAAGCTGAAATTATTACTACTGCTATACGTTCACCAATCAATTTCTTTAGTTCTTCAAGAATGCGATCTTTGTCACCGTCCTCAACACGAGGGTAGTGTTCTGTTTTTAATTGTGAAGCTGGAAGGAATCCTGAAATACCTTGCCAATCAAGAATAAGTCCTCCTTTGTTAGCTTCCTTCACAGGCAATTCAAGAATAGTCTTGTCTTTTATTAATACTTCTGCTTCGCTCCAGAGTAGCGCTTGACGTGCTTCGCGTAGAGAAAGCTCTATATATCCCTGGTCATTGTCGGTATCAACAACTTTTGCATTGATAACGTCACCGATGCTGGTGTGTTTAACAATGTCACGTGCGTTTATAAATTCACGTCCATAAATAATACCTGTTCCAAATGGGACAAGATCTATATAAATAGCGTTTTTGTCTATAGAAATAACTGGACCTTCAACAAGCTCACCAGTATTTGGTGGGGCAGGAGAGTCGGCAATTATTTGACTCATTAAACTCTCATTTTTTGGCTCTTCTTCTTTTAGTATTTCTTCTGTCATAATATAATATTTTGCCCCCGAAACAGCTTCGCTGTTTCGGGGGCCTCACAATATCGTTCTCGGAGCGGGTGGACGAAACAGTCTCACCGAGGGTTACGCTATTGCTTGGCTAATAAACTAATCTTCTTATTCTACATATCTTTTGATATTTGTCTAGTATCTCTGTAAGTAATAGATCTGTTGTTTTTCAACATATTTTGCTACAATAGCCTTCATATGATCATTACTTACCATGGAGTAGAGGCAGTTAAGGTTCAATTTGGAGATACAACTCTGGGATTTAACCCCGTCTCAAAGAAGTCAAAGGCAAAAGGAACACGATTTGGTGCAGATATTGCATTACAGACGCTTAATCATCCGGATACAAACGGAGTAGACAGTCTTCAGTATGGAGACAAAGAAGTATTTTCTATAACGGGTCCAGGTGAATATGAGGTAGGAGGAGTATTTATCAAAGGATTTCCATCAAAATCGAATTATGGAGCAAAGGAATTAATCAATACTATATATACAGTGGCTCTTGAAGGAATGAATATTTGTTTCTTAGGGGCTCTTAGTTCTACAGAGCTTGATCCAAAAGTTCGTGAATCACTCGATTCGATAGATGTTTTGTTTGTTCCTATCGGAGGAGAGGGAGTTCTTACCGCTGACGAGGCATATAAATTTTCAATTAGTTTAGGTCCAAAGATAATCATCCCTATTCACTATGGAGATGTTGGAGATAAAGATGCACTAAAAAATTTCCTAAAAGAGGGTGGGGCAGAAAAAAACGGAGCTGTTGAGAAACTTACATTAAAGAAGAAAGATCTTGCGGACAAAGAGGGTGAGATTATTGTACTGAATACTGTATAATAAAGACATTAGTTTATGTTTTCTCATATTCAAAAAATAAGAGAGAAACCAAAGGCCCAACGACATGCTATCCAGTGGGGCAGTACCGTTGCCATAATGTCGGTTATTGTATTTGTGTGGGTCACCAGTCATGTTGTTGATTTCAATGATGATGTACCCGTTCTTGCTGTGGCAAGTGATGGTGCAGTTTTCGTTGGTGAAAGAGAGAGGGTTACGGGGAACAGTCCCGTTACTGTTTTGACCGCAACTGTATTCGAAGCGGGGAAAGAAATAGGAGAAGTATTCAATCAAGCAGTCGATGTGTTTGTTGATTTTCGAGATCGGAATTTCTAGGTTGGGGAGCTGGAGTACATTATTAAAATCACCGTAAATCAGGAGTAAATATTAAGATTCACTTCACAAACAATTCTTCACAAATGTAGCTGCACAGTACTTACTTTTCGTCGATGAATCATATAATTCACCTCCTCAAAAAGCGTACTGTTCGCGTACATTTGTAAAAAATTTAGTCGTGATGATATTAATAATGTACTCCCTAAATACTTTTAATTCACTGTATTTCATGATAGAATACAGGTTACTTTATGGCTAAGAAAAAGGCTGAAAACAGCGAAAACGCACCTGGAAATCCGGCAGAAAAAATGGCTGGGGGACAAGTGGTACAGCACAATATTGTGGCAGAAATGAAGGATTCGTATCTTGATTATGCGATGTCTGTTATTACGATGCGTGCTCTTCCTGATGTACGTGATGGTTTAAAACCAGTACAAAGACGAGTGCTTTTTGTGATGCATGAACTTGGACTTTCTGCTGGTGCAAAGTTTCGTAAATGTGCAAAGATTGCTGGAGATACTTCTGGTAACTATCACCCACATGGTGAGACAAATGTATATGGAGCTCTGGTAAATCTCGCACAAGATTTCGGAATGCGTTATAAACTCATCCAAGGACAAGGTAACTTTGGTTCTGTTGATGGTGATCCTCCTGCAGCTATGCGATATACCGAGGCACGTCTGACACGGATTTCTGGAGAATTGATTCGTGATATTGATAAAAATACAGTCGATTGGAGACCAAACTATGACGGCACCAGAAAAGAGCCAATTGTTCTTCCTGCATCTGTTCCCAATCTACTATTGAATGGAACGCTTGGTATTGCTGTTGGTATGGCAACAAATATCGCTCCGCACAACCTGAGGGAACTAATAGATGCATCTGTGTACCTTATTGATAATCCAAAGGCTTCAACAGAGGATCTATTTCAGTTTGTGAAAGGTCCTGATTTTCCAACAGGAGGAATGGTATTTAGTGAGAAAGATATACATCACGCGTATGCAACAGGACGTGGAGGTGTTGTTACTCGTGGCCATGCAGAAATAATAGATGAAAAAGGTAATTCACAGATTGTGATTACTTCTCTTCCATATCGTGTCAATAAAGCAACTTTAATCAAAGCGATTGCTGATTTAGTCCGTGATAAAAAGATAGAGGGGATTAAAGGACTGAATGATCTTTCTGCAAAAGGGGATACTCTGGTTGTGGTTGACTTGCGTTCAACTGCTCATCCTCAAAAAATACTTAACTATTTATATAAGCACACACAACTAGAAGATACATTCCACTTCAACATGGTGGCTCTTGTTAATGGTATACCGCAGACTCTTTCTCTAAAGGCAATGCTCCAAGAGTTCATTGCACACCGATTAGATGTCGTGACGCGACGTACTCAGTTTGAATTAGATAAAGCAGAGGCTCGAGAGCATATATTGCTTGGATTGAAAAAAGCACTTGATAATATCGACAAGATTATCAAATTGATTCGTGCTGCGAAGGATGCACCTGATGCGCATGCTCAATTAATGAAAGCCTTCAAATTTAGTGAAAAACAAGCGACAGCTATTCTGGAAATGCGACTGCAAAAGTTGGCTGGATTGGAGCGAAAGAAAGTTGAGGATGAATTGAAGGAGCTGCAGAAAATTATTGCAGATCTTAAGGCACTTCTATCAAGTCCAAAAAAGATTTTTGCCGTTATCAAGAAAGAACTTGCTGCTATCTATGAGAAGTATGGTGATGATAGAAAAACAAAAGTTATTAAGCATGGAATCAAGTCTATTTCACTAGAAGATCTAATTCCGGAAGAGGAATCTGTTTTGGTGCTTACTTCAGGTGGATATTTGAAGCGTACAAATCCAGATGAGTATCGTAAACAAAAACGTGGCGGTGTAGGAGTTATTGACCTTAATACTAAAGAGGAAGATTTTGTAACACAGCTTTTGACCACCAATACTCATAGTGACTTGCTGTTCTTTACTGACACTGGAAAGGTGTATCAGATCAAGATGTATGACGTTCCAGAAGGAAAGAGAAGTACACGAGGAAAGTCTGTAATGAACTTCTTATCACTTTCTGCAAATGAAAAAGTGAGCTCTGTGATTGCAATGCCAAAATCTATCAAAGAGAAAGATCAGTCTTTGATGATGGTTACAAAACAGGGAGTAGTAAAACGTGTTGCTGCAAAGAGTTTCCATGACGTTCGAGTGAGCGGTATTATTGCTATTAAATTGGCAGATGGAGATGAACTTATTTCAGCATCTTTTGTAAGTGCTGATGACACTGCTATTCTCGTGACACAAAAAGGACAGTCAATACGATTCAAGATTGCAGATATAAGAGAAATGGGGCGTAGTGCCGGGGGTGTTCGTGGTATTAATCTCGGAAAGGATGATGCTGTGGTGAGTGCTGGCGTTATAAAGGAAACATATGACAAACCGCATCTTTTGGTGATTAGTGAACATGGGTATGGAAAACAGACTAAGTTCTCTGAATATAAAATACAAAAACGTGGAGGAAGTGGTATTAAAACAGCACAAGTAACCGCAAAAACAGGAAAGATCATATCTGCACAGGTTATATTTGAAGAGGGAAGTGAGATCGTTGCTATGTCTCAAAAGGGACAAGTGATACGTACTGATGTCGAAGGGGTTGCTACATTAGGGCGACAGACACAAGGTGTCCGAATTATGAAGCTTCGAGCTGGAGATTCATTGGCGTCGCTCATTTGCCTTTAGACGGTTTCTTAGTAAAAAGCCCCGCTGGCTCGTGGCCAGCGGGGCTTTTTACATTATAATTGTGCTACAATATTTTTATGGTTAGTTTTTTAGATCCCAATACAGCTTTGAATGAATTTGGAGTTGAGCCGGGTATGTTTGTAGCAGACCTTGGATCAGGTTCGGGATATTATACTTTAGAATCAGCGCGACGCGTTGGCACTGATGGACGTGTTTATGCGGTAGATGTTCAGAAAGAAATGCTTGATCGCGTAAAGGATTTTGCTGCAAAGGAGCGACTTTTTAATGTAGAAATTATCTGGGGAGATGTAGAAAATATCGGTGGCACAAAACTGCGTGACGGAATGATTGACCGAGCTATTGCATCAAATGTGTTGTTTCAGCTAGAAGACAAGGAGACTTTCTGTAAGGAAGCATATCGTATATTAAAACAAACAGGAGAGATTCTTGTTTTAGATTGGGCAGAATCATTTGAGAATACTGGTCCAGAGCCAGGATCCATCGTTCCGGAATTTGAGGCAAAGACTTTGTTTGAACAACATGGATTTAGTTTTGTGAAAAATGTTACTGCAGGAGCACATCATTACGGATTAGTATTTAAAAAAGGATAATGAATCCCGTTAGAGACCTAACAGTCTGACTCGTCACAATATGGTAGAAAGAAAAACAAAAAGTAATACATTGAATCCATTATCAGTAACCTACGGAAACGATAGTATCGTTTCCTGTCTCTAACGCGATGAAAAACACAAGTAAATTTCAGTTAATCTTTCTCGCAATACTTCTCGTATTTGCTGTTATTGGCGTTGCAATATTTGCTCTTTCTGGAGGAGGAAGTCAGACAACAGAAGAAGGTGGGACCGCTGGTCCAGTATACGTTTGGGGTACGTTTGATGGGGGAGTTATAAATGATTTGATAAAAGCTGTAAAAGTAGAAAATAAAGAGTTTGATGTGACTTATACCGAATTACCAGAGAACGGGTTTGACAGGCAGGTAGTTGAAGCAATCGCCAGCGGAAACGGCCCTGATGCAATACTTGTACCGCAAAGTTTTTTGGGTAGGTTTAGCGATAAACTGCAACCTCTTTCTTATGAATTTATCTCTGAGAGATCATTTCGTGATGCATACATAGATGGAGCTGAAATATATCTTGGTGTTGATGGCATATCGGGAATGCCAGTTGCGGTGGATCCTTTGGTAATGTACTGGAACCGTGATCTTGTTGCTGCTGCTGGATTACCACGTCAACCAATAACATGGGAAGAATTTCGCAGTGTTGTTTCTCGCTTAACAAAATATCATTCTACTGGGAGTATTACACAAAGCGGTGTAGCGTTTGGTACATATGACAATATTCTTCATGCAAAAGATATTCTTTCTACATTAATATTACAGACAGGAAATTCTTTGGTCGCTATGGAAGGAGGTAAATATAAATCAATTTTAGCTCGTTCATCTTCTGCTGTGTCTTCTCCTTCTGAGTCCGCTCTGACTTTCTACACGGAATTTTCTGATCCAGTAAAGCCAACATATAGCTGGAATTTGTCATTAGCAGAGGATCTAAGTAGATTTGTTTCTGGAGATCTGGCACTATATTTTGGATATGCGAGTGAACTTCCAGAAATACAAAAACGGAATCCAAATCTTAATTTTGATGTGGCATCAATACCTCAACCGGAAGACACTAATAGTCCTCGTGTATTTGGTAATATTTTCGCACTGATGCTTTTGAAAACAGCCAACAATACTCCTGGCGCTGTTGTTGCTATGCAGTCACTTTCTAGTCAAAGCGCATCTGTTTTCATATCTGGAGCAACTGTATTGCCACCTGTGCAGCGTAGTTTGCTAGCCGTCCCACAAACTAATAGTTTTGATCCTGTGTTTTACGATTCAGCACTTATTACTCATGGTTGGTATGATCCAAATCCCTCTGACAGCAATCGAATTTTTAGAGATATGATACAGTCTGTAATATCAGGGAGAGTAAGGACCTCACGCGCTGTTCGCACAGCAGATGGTGAGCTTAATTCATTGTTGAACTAATATGAATCACTTTAGAGATACCAGTGTTACTATACTTAATATCTGTTATGAAAAAAGTAAAGAAAATGATTTTGTATACCAATTATTAATAAACTATGGAAACGACATAGTCGTTTCCTATCTCTAACGTGATGAAAAAGATACTAATTACATTTTTTATACTGTCCTTGTTCGTACTGCCATTGGTTGTGGGTGCTGAGGAACATAGATTGGTCCCTTGTGACGATGATTGCGGGTTTAATCATTTGGTTGAACTCGTTAACAATATAATCAATTTTCTAATTTTTTATGTATCTATACCGGTTGCGGCAATTGTCTTTGCTGTTGCAGGATTTAAATATGTGACCGCCGCTGGGAATGAGTCAAAAATAAAGGAGGCACATGGAATGTTTTCAAAAGTAGTTGTAGGACTTATTATTGCATTGTCGGCATTTTTGATAGTTGAATTGATTACGTCTAATCTGCTCGGTGATGACGTCAACATTTTCCTAAGAACTAATTTTATTGGTGGATAAATTAATTGTTGGCTTTGATATACTTTAATGTATGATGAATACTAAATTTTCTTTTGTGAATAAATTACTTGTAGGTCTGAGTATTTTCGCTGTACTGGTGGTCTTGGTTTTTCCTGCTTTGGCTATAGCTACCGAACATGATCTTCCTGATGGAGGCGACACTAGTCCTTCTGGAATAAGCAATCCACTAAATGACATAACGAGTATCCCACAATTCCTAGAGAAAATATTTGAGAAAATTGTTATACCAATCGGATTCTCTATCGCAACTCTGATGATTATATATTCGGGATTTCTATTTGTAGTAGCCCAAGGTAATCCTACGAAACTAGAAAAAGCCAAAACAGCATTTCTGTGGACTGTTATTGGTACGGCAGTTTTACTCGGATCGTGGGCTATCGCGAGCGTCATAGAGGCAACAATAAATGATATCCGTGGGTAAATTTTTATTAAAAAAATCTTTGCTGGTTGTAATGAGTACTTTTTTACTCATCATTTTTCTAGGTCCTTTAACGGCTAATGGTCAAAATTCAGGAGTTGTAGAGGGGAGACAACCCTTTGATGGTGATAGAAACTCTACTTTTATAGGGGTCGGAGGAGCACCTGGAACTGGTTCTACTCTCGAAACGGTTGTCGATCAATTTCTTGTTACTGTAAACCTTCTCATACCTGTGGTAGTCTCACTTGCATTACTGGTGTTTTTCTGGGGACTTGCCAAATTTATGTTGTCTGCCGGAGACGAGACGGGTGTACAAGAGGGCAAACAATTAATGTTGTGGGGTACAATCGCTCTTTTTATAATGGTGTCAATTTTTGGTATAGTAGGTCTTATTGCAGGTGATTTCGGAGGAGATACACTAATACCCCAATTATAATATTATGAAATACTTACTTACCACACTTTTAATATTCCCAACAGTACTCTATGCAGAAGAACCTTCGGGTGACGTTCTAGAGCTAGTTCTGCAGCTCCAGGACCTTGTAACGGCATTGATACCTGTAGCGTTTGCTGCTGCATTTTTGTTCTTTTTCTGGGGATTGGCAAAATTTATACTTGGAGCAGGGGATGAAGAGAAAAAGGCTTCAGGAAAGGCTATTATGATGGGCGGTATATTTTCACTATTCCTTATGGCAAGTATTCTGGGAATCATTGATTTTATCGGAGGTGCACTAGGAATAGAGCAAGGAGGAACTCTTATTACTCCACATGTTGAGACTAACTAGATAATATATTTTTATGAATAATGCAAATGATTTAATTATCGCAGTAGGGAAACTTATTGGACAATTGATTCCGGTTGCATTTTCGGCTGCTTTGTTGCTCTTTTTCTGGGGGATTGCGAAATTCATATTGTCTGCAGGTAGTGAGGAAAAACAGAGTGAAGGGAAAAGTATTATGTTATGGGGGGTTATTGCCCTATTTGTGATGACTAGTATATGGGGTATTGTGCGTTTCCTTAGTCAGTCATTAGGTATATAATACCCATAATTATCTGGTAGGCAGTTCGATTAGTTTAAATGCTTTAAAAATAATATATTCAACATGAAAAAAATTATTATACTCACTCTAGCTATTCTTCCTTCTGTCGCTAATGCACAGAGTGGATTTGGAGGTCTGCAAAATGTTGAGAATATAGTCTATGGTGTTGATAGAATAGTGTTCTTGTTGGTGCCAATTGCATTCACGCTTGCTGTAGCCCTATTTTTCTGGGGACTAGCATTGTATATATTTGCACAAGGAAGTGAAGATAGACAAGACCGAGGAAAAGGGATTATGACGTGGGGAGTAATTGCAATATTTGTGATGTCTAGTATCTGGGGCATCGTTAATTTTGTAGCATGGTCACTTGGGGTCCAAGGAATAAGAAGTCGTGTTGTCCCTCGAATTACTGATACTAACCGTGTTATACCTACTGCTCCGTATGATTCGAATCTCCCACCGTACTATGATCCGAACGCTCAACCGTAGTATCCCTAGTAGATAGTCTTAATCTAAACTACATAAAACCTTGTGCATGAGGTGATAACTGTTTATTTGTAAAAAATAAGTATTTCTTTTATGGTTATGGTGAGTGACGCTATCCCCACGCGTTATTGCTTGATTTTCCACATTTTGTATCATTTATGATATATAAGACAGTAGTTTATACTTAATTTATACACATACATGAAAAAGTTTATTATTACATTGAGTGCACTTGCTTTACCGCTTGTTGCTAGTGCGCAATTGAATAACGTTTCACTTCTAGTCGCTGGTATTGATAGTATTTTTGATCTTTTGGTACCAATCGCATTTACCGCAGCTGTAGTGTTCTTCTTCTGGGGCCTCGCTCTATACATTAGTGCACAGGGAAGCGAAGACAAGCAAGACCGAGGAAAGGGTATTATGACTTGGGGAATAGTTGCGATCTTTATCATGTCGAGTATCTGGGGGATTGTGAACTTTATTGGAAATGCTTTAGGTCTTTCTGAGGTTCCCGCTGCAAACGTTCCACAAATAAGGTAGTAGTTAGTGAGTCGTTATACTTAATTAATACATACATACATGAAAAAATTTATTATTACAATGAGTGTGTTCGCATTGCCACTTATTGCAGGAGCTCAGGGACTTGAGAATGTGGAAAGCATTGGAATTCAACTAAAAGCGATTGTTGCATCTTTGATCCCGATAGCATTCACCGCAGCAGTGCTGTTCTTCTTCTGGGGTCTCGCTCTATACATTAGTGCTCAAGGAAGTGAGGACAAGCAAGACAAGGGAAAAGGTATTATGACGTGGGGAATAGTTGCGATTTTTATCATGGCAAGTATCTGGGGGATTGTAGCATTCATTGGTAGTGCGTTAGGGATCGGACAAGGGACAGGCGTTACTGTGCCAGTTGTCTTCTAAACAATTAATTTAAGTTTATAGTAATTGGATTAAATAGTGTAATTTATGGATTTGCTTGAAAGTATTGATAAGGTTATTATCAATCCGATTATATTGCTCTTGTTTGGACTTGCGCTACTTTTCTTTCTTTGGGGAGTGATGCAATTCATTCTCAATATGAGTAGTGATGACAAACGAACAGAAGGGAAGCAACATATGATATGGGGCATTATAGGTCTAACTATAATGTTCTCGGTGTGGGCGATAATAAAGTTCATCAAAGGAACAATTCAGCAATTCTTAGTATAGAAAAAACACTCGACCTCTCAGTCGAGTGTTTTTTGTTCGTTTTTTGGTAAAAAAGAAGCCGCATCCCAAAAGGGTGCGGCTTTGTTAGTTTTCTTCATGGAGTTGTGGTCGCGATTCGAATTGTAGTGTAATTCGTTGTGAGCGATTGAAATCCATATGCGACGATATTTTTTCTTGAGGGAGTCGAGGAAGGTTTACCCTTTTCTCTAGTGGAGAAATATTTTTCTCCACTAGAGTCCTCTGCGTACATATCTACTAGGTAGTACTCGTCAGTTCCTGGATTGAACCAGTAGACTGTTTTAATCCCACCTCTTTTTAGTTCTATTTTGCCATAACCAGTCTCTGGTATGGAGTTGATAGTGATATTGTAATACCTGACTCCGCCTATAAGTTGGGAGTTAGCAGGGTGAGGTTGTTGTGTGTGTACTTGTCTCACTGATGTCTGCGAAGACTTTGTGAGTGGGCGAATAATGTATGCGTATACCATGTATAATCCTATGCATGATATTACTAATCCGACTACCCATTTGGGTGGTTTTAGACCAGTAGAACTACTAAACAACTTCCATATACCGATTACCAGAGCAATCAATAATGTAATGCCAATAGTCCAATAGAACCACGTTGGTGTAGTTGCACTTTGACGCTCTGCTTCTGACGGCCAGAGTCGATACAGTATGAATATTGCTGTAAAGAACATGATAGACAAACTAAGCCAAATCAGTCCCAATTGTTTTTTATTCACAGTTGTCCTTTCTTGAATTATTTATGTTTAATGAAGGTTTATTCTTGGTTTGACTACTGAATTACCTTCAACATATGTGGTTAAATCACTTTCGGATAAAACACGCAATTCTTCGATGCGTGTGTCTCCATGTGATGCAGAAAGTGACTCTTTTAGTACAGCATTTCTAGCTTCACCTACCTCCTTTATACCCTTTGCCTCCGCCTGTTTCTTCAGCAAATCAACTTCAGCTTCTGCTCTACCTTTGTCAAGAATTGCAGCAGCTTCTTGTTCAGCAAGGAACTTTTTCTCTGCCGCCGCAACTAATTTGTCTGAAAGAGTGAAGTTGATAAACTGCACAGATTCGATAATGACTCCGTAAGTACTAATTTCAGTATCGTTATCAGGCATAAGTGTGTCCGAAAAACTTATGATTTTTTCTGAAGCACGAATGCCATCGGACTGTTTGTCTGGATCTTCGTGTTTGTAAACACGAAACTTTTCAATACCAGATTTTTTAATTCTAGCTGTAGAGTTTTCTGGAGTGGCATCACCGGGTATTGGTTCTGTATCGGTGGGATTGAATTGAGCCACATAAGCACGAACTCTTTTTGTAGCAATGCCGAATACCTGTGTAAGGTATGCTGATTGCACAACAAGAGCTTCTCCTAGATGCACGGATTCTATATTAATCACAAATGTGATGTCTATCCGGTTTCCGCCCAGGTCCACCGAAAGTTTTCTTGCGTAGGGGTATCTAAATCTTATGTGGTCCGTAGTTTCTGTTTTCTGAGTTGGATCACGTGGATAGTTAAGTAGACTTGTTCCATCATCATCGAGCTTGGCCCATGCTTGTTTGTAAGTACCTACTTTATAGATTGGATAAATACCAATCCACACGAAACCCCATAATTTCTTATTAATTTTTTGCCAAAATCCCAATATTGGGCGTGGGTGTTCGTCTGATGCAGTGAGTATTTTTCCAGTTAATGGATGAACCCATTTATCTGGAGCAGGGTCACCATAATATCTGTGAGCGATACCATTTTTCTTTACGACAAATGACTGCCCAGAAATAATTGGTACCCAGAACATTTTTTTATTTCCTGACTTATTTATACCGAAGTATAAAATAAGTGGTATAGATACAATTATTAATGCCACTACTATAAATGGTATGAATGCGGTCATTTTGTGTCTTTCTATTTTTGTGTCAAAGATCACGAGATCTTTAAACGTTGTTTTTGTTTAAATTGTTTCTGGTGAGAATAGTAACATTAAAAGAGGTAAAAGTCAAGGTATCCATGCATGGGTTGTGTGGTAGGGGAGATATAAAAAACCGCCCCAATCTCAGAAGAGAATGGGGCAATATAGGTCTTTATTTAGGCGTTTACTGGTTTCGTTAGTTCCTGAATCATAGCTGATAATTCCCTTAGACTAAACGGTTTAGACAGAAAGCCGTTTATGTTATACGGTAGTAGTTCATTTTCGGTGACTTGGGCGTCCATGCGTCCTGATATCACGACTACAATCAGGTCTGGATGTTTCTTGCGTGCCATCTCTATTAGCTCCTTCCCAGACATTCTAGGCATATCGAGATCCGTAACTAAGACATCAAAGGGTGTCTCGGGGGAGGTCTTTGATAAAATCTCCCAAGCCTCTTTGCCGTCAGAAGCGGTGGTACAGAGTACTTCTTTGTTGGCCTGGAGGCTCCTTTTTAAGGCGTCTAACAGAGATTTGGTGTCGTCAGCTATAAGAATATTAATTTTTCCACTCATTTTTCCACGTACCTTTCCTTTATCTCTATATCATTATAGAGAAGTTCAGCCCATAACATAGCATATTATTAGGTATTGTCAAGGGGTGTGCCAAGAGGGATAGGTTGGTAGAGATTTCTCTATGTATAGTAAGGTTTTGCTTGTGCTTATTTATCTGATACTATAGTATACGTTCACATGAACTGTCCTGCCGGTACTGTGGGTAGGGAAGTTACAATAATTAGCGAGCGGATTGAACATAAAACATCTATCCGCCTATAGCTCAGTTGGTAGAGCATCCGACTCTTAATCGGCAGGTCGTAGGTTCGAATCCTACTGGGCGGACAAGCGTTAAGAAACCCTGCCCTGCGGCAGGGTTTTAGCTTGTCCGAGGCGGAGCGCTGTGCGAGTTTGACTCGCTCGATAGCGAGGAAAGGCGAACACCGCGAGCCGGGGTCGCGGAAAATTACCGTCAGGGAATTTATCTGTGACGGCAAGTCCGCCCTTTCTCTTAAGGAAATCACTAGTGACCAAACCCTACACGATGCAACACTTGTCCCAACAACGTACCTATGCTAAATTGGCATAGTACTATCCCTGCCGGGGTGGCGTAATTGGTAGCCGCGTTAGTCTTAGGAACTAATGGAGTAATCCGTGGAGGTTCAAGTCCTCTCCCCGGCACAAATAAAAAACCGCTTAAATGCGGTTTTTTTATTTAGAACAAAAGCAAAACCTTGCGATATATCGCAAGGTTTTATTCTATAATTTGTCAACAAATTGTTTAAATGAATGTGTACGTCCTGTAAACATGAGGGACAGTAAAGATTTGACGAACTCATTGTGTGAACCTTCTTTTGTATATTTAAATACCCACTTGGATGTACGCTGATATTTTTTCAAGTGTACATCTCGCAAGAATCGATTTGCTGTTGACGCACTTACTCCTAGTAAATCACTTATCTTGTATAGTGATACACCTTTTTTTATGAGAAAAATCATACCTATGCGCTTTGCGAGCATGATTTTTTCTGTAGGGGTTAATAACTCATCAAAAATTTGCACACGAGCTTTTGAATCAGTGTCACGAATTATTTGTAGTAAATGCTTCTCAAGGTCACGCTTTGTTTTTGCTGTTAATTTTGATTTAGATACGTGTGGCATAAATGTATCAATTATCTTTAAATCTTATAGAATAATATACCACAAAACCTTGCGATATATCGCAAGGTTTTGTGTGGATATATTATAAGTGTAATAGTTTTACTTATGTTTTGTGCCCGGAGTGGGACTTGGTCACTCTCATGGATTTTTATTTCGTCTTTCAGACTTATAAAAATCTCATTCCATTGACCTCCACTCGGGCGCACAGCTCGTACCTCGCTGGCTTAGCGCGCCCTCGGTTCAATTTCCATCCGTACACTAAAAATCAAATAGAAAATATTTCATATTTTCTACTAATTTTTATGTGCCCGGAGTGGGAATTGAACCCACATCCGCATTTGCGGACAACATTTTAAGTGTTGCGCGTATACCGATTCCGCCATCCGGGCAATTGTACATAAAATAAGTAATACAAAGTATTAATATTCTACATGAGGCCTAGGCCGGGTTTGAACCGGCGCATAACGGTTTTGCAAACCGCCGCGTTAACCAACTTCGCCACTAGGCCATGTTTTATTCCAGATGTTCTATTGGTGATTATATACTATTGCACAACAAGTGGCGGTTCCGCCACGCCTGCCCGTCCGTAGCCAAAGCGAAGGCGGGTTAACCAACTTCGCCACTAGGCCATATTTTATTTCAGATGTTCTATTGGTGATTATATACTATTGCATAGCAAGCGGCGGCTCCGCCACGTCTGCCCTGAGCTTGTCGAAGGGTTAACCTGCCTGCCGGCAGGCCTGACTCTCGCCACCCGGGGATTAACCTTCGTTACTTATCTCTTCAATACGTTGTCTATTTTTCTCACCCGCATCTAGTTCTACCCCAAAGAAGGGGATACGTGCAAGTCTTGTGTTTTTCTTAATGTAATTACGTAAATCAGACAATCTACGTAATGCAAATTCAATCACTGAGCGTTCTCTGTTTTCTGGGAGTACACTCAGAAGTATTGTAGCGTGTTTCCCATCTTTTGAAACCCCAATGCGTGTCACAGTGATAAGAGCACCACCACTTGATTCTTTTTGAAAAAAATCTGCAACAGTTCGCATAAGTATGTCTTTGGCCCGTTCGTCTTTGATATTCATATTATTTTCTAACAACAGTAATAGCAGTAAGACTGTCACCTTCGGTGATTTCTACTTTTGATTCAATCATCATTCCGAATTCACCACCATCATTAACTTCTTCTGTTTTCTTTTTTTGCTGCTGTAGTTCTAAGATCTTACCTTTTCCAATATTGTTCCCACGACGTTCCACATTTACAGTATTTCCAACTGCTAATATTCCAGAATTTATTTTGCCACCCATAACCTGTTTGTCTTTTGTTTTGCTGAACGTTCTAATAATCTTCGCTTCTCCAACTATTTCTTCAGTCTCTTGAACAGGTGTACGTTCAACTATTTTCTCTTCTAGCCATTCTGTTAGTCTGTATATGATATCGAATGTATGTATGACAACTCCAACTCTTTCTGCCATGTGCTGTGCTACGTTACCAATTTTTACATTAAATCCAACCACGACTGTATTTGGGTTTCCTGCGACAGATTTAATGTCTCCTTCAGAAATAGCACCAATCCCAGTCTGTACTATTTTTATAGATACATTATCTGTTTTAATTCTATCTATTTCATGAATGATCGCATCGATACTTCCAGATACATCAGCCTTAATTACAATAGGGATCACAACAGAATCAGTAGGAGGTCTTGATGGAGGTGTATTTGAGGGTTCTGGGATTGCAACACTTTTTGCGGCTTGTTCAGCATCTTTTTTCTTGTTGAATACTTTAAACGGAGAACCTACTTTTGGAGCTTCACTCCATCCTGTAATACGAATAGGTGTCGATGTTCCTGCTCGGGTTATTTTTTTACCTTGAAAGTCTTCCATAATACGCACAGGGGCAAGTGCTCTACCTGATGCAATCACCATACCTTGTTCTATAGATCCCGTTGTCAGTATTAATGTAGCAGCGATTCCTTTCTTTGGATCAAGATTTGCTTCGAGTACGTATCCTGTTGCAGGGTCATTGGAAGTACCTTTTAAGTCTTCTAATTCAGCAGCAAGCAACAAAAGAGAAAGAAGGTCAGGAATACCTTCGCCAGTCTCGGCTGATATAGAAACCACAGGTACACTACCACCAAGACCTTCAACAAATATTTCATGTTCCATTAGGTCTCGTTTTACTTTTTCAGCGTCAGCGCTTGGTTTGTCGATTTTATTTATCGCAACAATAAAAGGCACATTTGCATCTTTAATTGCTTTGTAAGCCTCCAGTGTTTGCGGTTTTACTCCATCATCAGCAGCGATTATCAAAATGACCACGTCAGAAATATCAGCGCTTCTTTCTCTCATTGCTTGGAATGCAGCGTGTCCGGGCGTATCAAGAAAAGTTATATTTTTTTCTTCTCCGGCTTCATTTTTGTGAGTGACCATGTATGCACTCACATGTTGTGTGATTCCACCAGCCTCTCCTTCAACAATCTTTGTTTTTCTTATGTAATCAAGAAGGCTAGATTTTCCATGATCAATATGACCCATTACTGCGACAATAGGTGCTCGTGTTTCTGTATTCTTTTGTGCAGTAGTTTCTTTCATTATTTTAAAAGTAAAACTGCCAAATGGCAGATCTGAAGATAAGTGCGAGATTTGTATATGCGTGTACTACATGTTTTAAACTAACTTTTCTTTGCCTTTTCGATAACCCCTTTTTCCTCAGAGGTTAATTCAACTGATGAAGAAAATTTGGATACTGGCTTTGAGAAAATAGTTATACGATCTCGTGCGTATAAACTGGAAAGAACGACTCCATCACCAGATTCATTTAGAAGCGCAGTTGCAAAGCTTTGGTTTCCTCCAGAACCACTTCCTTTAAATGGATTGAATCTAACCGTTTCGACATGTTGCACACTTTTTCTCAAACGTTTTTCAACTGAGGTGAGATATGTACTCATTTCACCTTCAAATTTTTTATGTGCATCAAGCGATTGCTTTGTATGTCGTAGTGAATCCTCTAGGTTGAGAGAATCCTTTCCGACCAAGAATCTATTCATTTTCTTCCATAATAGAACAACAAATACCAATAGGACGATAATAAGCACGCTTTGTACTAAAAGTATTGTTGACACTATCTCTTCACTCAGATTCATGGCTTGGATTATACCTCTAAAATGTACTTTTGCCAATCCCACTAGGAAAGTATATACTCGTCAAATGAACAGAATATACCTTGATCATGCATCTACTACCCCAGCAAGTTCTGCTGTAATAAAAGCAATGCGACCTCTCTCTGCGCAGTTTTTTGGTAATCCAGGGTCAATTCACGCTGAGGGAGTAAATGCGAGTAAAACACTCAAATCTGCAAGAACGTCTGTCGCCAGGTTTTTTAGTTGTCAGACAGACGAGGTTGTGTTTACAGGGAGCGGTACACTTGCGAATAACCTCGCTCTTTTTGGAGTAGTCGAATATTTGCAGAAACATGGACGCAATTATTCGGATATGCATATTGTTACTACAGGAATAGAACATTCTTCTGTTCTGGAAGTGTTTAGAGAATTAGAGAGATTGGGTGTTTTGGTTTCTTATATTCCTGTGAGATCAAATGGTTTGGTTGATCTCGAGCGTGTTCTATCTGTATTAAATGATAAAACCGTTCTTGTGTCAGTGGGATATGTAAACGGTGAGATTGGAGTAATACAACCAATTGGAAAAATAACTAATATAATCAGAAAGTATAATTCTGAAATAAAAATACATATTGATGCGAGCCAAGCACCAGAATACCTTTCTTTGCCAGTAAATACTCTTGGTGTTGATCTGTGTACAATCGATGGGCAGAAAATGTATGGACCAAAAGGTGTTGGAGCTTTGTTTGTAAAACAAGGTACAAAATTGAATCCTATATCTTTTGGAGGCGGACAAGAAAAAGGTCTCTATTCTGGAACAGAGGCAATACCACTTATTGTTGGATTATCTGTGGCATGTACAGAGGTAGTGAAGAATCGTGCAAAGGAGTATGCTCGCATGAAAGAATTACAGGACTACACATTTAAATATATTGGAGAGAAATTGCCCAAAGCGGTAATCAACGGAAGCATAGATAGACGAATACCTAATAATATTAATATTTCGTTATCGGGAGTTGATACAGAATTTCTTGTGATACAGTTGGATCAAAAGGGGATTGCTTGTGCAACTAAAAGTGCTTGCGATGCGGACAAAGTACACTCACATGTCGTTCATGAGATTGATCCAGAGAATATAGATCGTGCCAAATCGACCCTCAGATTTACTTTTGGCAGAAGTACAAGGAAAAGACATATTCGTCGAACAGTCAAAGAAATCTGCTTAGCTTTGTAATTTTCAAATCCCTTGGTACTATTGTTCTATGGAAGACCTTACCAAGCACCAAATAGTTTTGCTCACATTACTCATTAGTTTTGTGACCTCTATCGCCACTGGTATTGTTACGGTCACTCTTATTGATCAAGCTCCTCAAGGAGTAACACAAACTATAAACAGAATTGTTGAAAGAACCGTTGAACGTGTTGTTCCTGCGGAAAGCCAAGCGGCAAGTATTATAACAAAGGAAGTTACTGTTGTTGTAAATGAGGATGACTTAGTAATAGAAACGGTTGCAACAGGATCAAGGAATGTCGTTCGTATATTCGAGAAATCAAATTCTGGAGATGAAACATTTATGGGTCTTGGGGTAGTTATAACATCTGATGGTGTTATAGCCACCGACATTACTGTCGGCAAAAAAGAAAGTAGTTTGTCTGCCATATTCCAAGACGGAGTCGCATACGATATTGTATTTTTGGCAAGTAGTGATGACACTCAGTTAGCGCTTATGTATATTGAAAAAGATGATTCTGCAGATGTTACTTTTGCTGCTTTGGAAACAGCATTATCACGAACAATAAAGCTAGGACAGGGTGTTGTTTCTTTGGGAAGTAGTGAGGGAGCTGCTGTATCAACAGGAATCGTTTCCAAATTACCTATTGAAAACACCGTCATTCAAATAGAACAAGAGGATGGTTCTATTGCAACATCGACTCGGACTAGGATAGTGGGAATTCATTCGAGTGTTTCTCCACAAAAGGATGTGTTTGGCGGACCTCTGTTTACTTTCTTTGGTGAGATAATAGGAATACATACGAATACACAGAACGGTATTGCTATATACGCACCAATAGATAATGTGTATGCATTAATCAATGAATACAGAGCTGAAAGAATAGCCGAGACAGAAGAGTAAGAGTCTTGACAAAATAGAATAATATCGTATCCTAAAGTGATACAACGCGATACAAATAAACAAACAAAACAGACGGGTTCTTAGTATTTAATTATATATTTGTATGCCACCACCATTTAGTAATTTTACTACAAAAGCAAAAGAGGCTGTACGCAAAGCACACGAACTCGCAATAGAAAGAGGGCAGAATCACGTTAATCCTTTACATCTTTTGACTGCTCTTATTTTACAAGAAGAGAGTATGGTTTTTTCTATACTTGATCGTTTAGAAATAGATACTGTTTTACTTACTGATTCATTACTCGAGATGATAGAGAGCCCAGAATCTGGGTCAGTATTATCTCCTTCATATCAAATATATTTAACTCCAGAATTTGCACAGTCTCTAGAAAGTGCTGCAAAAATAACATCAGACATGCAAGATGAATTTGTATCAACCGAGCACTTGTTCTTGGGGCTTATGAATACACCTGGCGCTGCACAAGATTTTCTTAAGAAGTTTAAATTAACATCCGAAACAGTTGTTCCAATAATAGAGGAAATGAAAAACTCTACTGATTCTGAGGTTGGTGGGGGACAATCAAAACGTCGTGCTATTTCAAAATATACTCGTAGTTTAACTGGACTTGCTCGGGAAAACAAACTCGATCCTGTTATTGGACGGGATACAGAAATATCACGTATCATGCAGATACTTTCTCGACGCACAAAGAACAACCCACTTTTGATTGGAGAAGCTGGTGTTGGTAAGACTGCAATTGCAGAAGGTCTTGCTAATCGTATTGCACAAAATGATGTACCAGAATCTCTGCGTGACAAAGACATTGTATCTCTTGATTTGGGACTTCTTATTGCTGGGACAAAATATCGTGGAGAATTTGAGGAGAGGCTAAAAGCTTTGATGAAGGAAATAGAAGCAGCTGAAGGAAAAATAATTTTATTTATCGACGAGATCCACACCATAGTAGGAGCGGGTTCGTCTGAGGGATCATTGGATGCCTCTAATATGTTAAAGCCAGCGTTAGCACGAGGAGAATTGCGCGTGATTGGAGCTACAACCCTTAAAGAATATCAAAAGCACATAGAGAAAGACCCCGCTCTGACAAGGCGTTTTCAGCCTGTTCTAGTAAACGAGCCATCACTTGATGACGCCGTTGCGATTATGCGTGGTCTGAAAGAAAAGTACGAACTGTATCATGGTGTGCGTATTACGGACGATGCCTTAATATCGTCAGTGCATCTTTCTAGTCGATACGTCACCGATCGATTTTTGCCTGACAAAGCTGTAGACCTTATTGATGAAGCTGCTTCAGCATTGAAAATTTCTCTCGAGAACATGCCTCCTGTTTTGGAAGAAACACATCGAAAGATAATGCGTCTTGAGATTGAGAAAGAAGCCCTGAAAAAAGAAGCACAAGAAGCATCTGGAAAGAAGGCACGAACACGTATTCGAGCAATTGATAAAGACATTGCAGACCTGAAGGAGAAGACTTCGGAGCTAGAACTCAAATGGAAGAATGAAAAGGAAATACTCACTTCAATTCGAGAGATTAAAAAGGAATTAGAAGAGTTGCGTATTGATGCAGAGAGTGCAGAAGCAATTTCAGACCTTTCTACTGCCGCGGAAATTCGCTACGGGAAAATTCCCACGAGAGAAAAGGATCTAGATGTAAAAACAAAGAAGTTACGAAAGTTACAAAGTTCACGACGTATACTAAAAGAAGAGGTAACGGAGGAAGATATCGCTGACGTTGTTAGTCGTTGGACAGGTGTGCCAGTAACACGAATGCTTGAAGAAGAAGTATCTAAATTGAGACGTATGGAAGAGACTCTTAAGAGTCGACTCGTTGGTCAAGATGAGGCGATTGGACGTGTGAGTGACGCTGTAAAGCGAAGCCGCGCTGGTGTACAAGACCCAGACAGACCCATAGGTTCGTTTATTTTCCTTGGACCAACAGGTGTAGGAAAGACAGAACTTACAAAATCTTTGGCAGAGTTCATGTTTGATGATGAAAAGGCGTTGATACGTTTGGATATGTCTGAATATACGGAGAAACATTCTATCTCAAAAATGATTGGTTCACCTGCTGGATATGTTGGATATGATGAAGGGGGTCAATTCACTGAGCTTGTGCGCCATCGACCATATTCAGTAATTCTGTTTGATGAGATCGAAAAAGCAGATCCAGAAGTATTTAATATACTTCTCCAGGTTCTTGATAATGGACAGCTCACCGATGCAAAAGGCCGTGTAGTAAATTTCAAGAATACAATTATTATAATGACTTCAAATATTGGATCACAATATATTGATAAAATGGAATCGATTGGTTTTGCTACTGCGACTGGAGAAGCTGGAGATACAAAAAATTATGAAGACGCAAAGGATAAGGTCATGACAAGTTTGAAAGAGCAGTTTCGTCCTGAGTTTTTGAATCGCCTTGATGAGGTTCTTATTTTTGATATTCTGAAACCCGATGCAATTACTGAGATTGTTCGATTACAATTGGAAATCGTTAAAAAGAGATTGCTTGCGAAAGAGATAACTCTGGATATAGGCAGTAAGGTCGTAGAGTACCTTTCAAAGGAGGGGTATGATCCGCACTATGGTGCGCGTCCTTTGAAGCGATTGATTCAAAGCAAGATTCTTACTCCTGTTGCGTCGCTTATCATTGATCAAAATCTTAAGTCCGGAGGGACTGTTATGGTTAATGTCGTAGACAAAAAGTTTACGTTCAATGTGAAGAAAAAATCATCTATTCGTGAGCCAAAGAAGAAGAAAGAGAAGGTAGCTGCATAATAAAAATAGACGAGCATTCATTTGAATACTTGTCTATTTTTTGATATGGTGTAGATTACGCGTCGATGGCAGAGTGGTCAATTGCAGGAGACTGTAAATCTCCCGGTCTTAGACCTACGTAGGTTCAAATCCTACTATTCCTGTTAGGGTTATTTTAAAAGAATAAATACCACTGGGAAGGTAGGCTCCGAACATCGGTTAAAAGGACCTTTTAAACAGAAATCTCTTATTACTCATTTCTCAGAAATTGAAATAAATTTCTATGGTGTCCTTTGTCCTGCGTTTGCCAGTTATTGCAGAAAATATGATGCAGCAATCCGATAGGATGTAAATTGACTGTTATTACGAGCGTAGTGCGGCAATCTGAAGGTTGTCATTGCGAGCGTAGCGCGGCAATCTGGTTGTTGTTTAGCACCGAAAAAAATCAGGGTCATGAAAAATCAGGGTCATGTATATTGTATAATATTAATGGCTTTGTTATAACCGTCCATGTC
>NVTD01000008.1 GCA_002401445.1 Candidatus Wolfebacteria bacterium
GGTGTTTTTTGTACCCTGAGCTTGTTTGCGGTGAGCCTGCCTGTCGGTAGGCAGGCTTGTCGAATTCGTCGAAGGGTTTTGTGGATAAGCACTATGTTGTATATGTTTTAATTAGGTTAATGAAGTATCTAAAGATGTGCATCGTGTCCGCTTTGACGGTTGTTTGTATTGGAGTTACATCACCAGCTGAAGCACAGAGTACAACTAACCAGTATTGTCCTGATGGAAAGATGTGGGAAGGCGTACTTCAGTATTCTGGTAATAAACCATGGGTGAATATTGATGTTGACCCTGTTTTTGCTGAAATGATGCGAACGGAGCGTAATGTTACTGAAAAATTACCGATCACTCCTGTTTATGATCTTGTTGTAGAAATCAAACCAAATTTCAATTTTTTCTGCATTGATGGTTGGGCTGAGGGAGGAAAGAAAACTGTTGTAGCGGAGGATTTGCCGGAGACTCTTTATGGTATTAACCCAGTTATACAAGTTGGTAGAGAAACGTTTGTTAGCTCAGGGGAATTTGTTCGAACAAATAGGAAGGACAGGAGTGGTACTTTTATTTATGAATGGAAAGTAAAAGGTTGGCCAAATGGAATTGTTGGAGATGGAGGTACAATGGAGCGACTGATTACAGCAATAACCAAGGGTGAGCTTATTGTTGTACACGCCGATATCATTCAAGATTTGAAAGAAGTAGATTCTTTTGATGAGGAAATAGTATTTTCTACTTGTGCACCGATATGGGGTAGCGGGAAGCATTCATTTTCTGCCTCACGAGGTGAGTCAGGAGGAAGGACTGTTAGGGGTATAATGAACATTTCCGAAGCCGATCGTAAGGACGGGTTTGCTTCTACTCAGCCATTTAAGAAATACCATGATGCAGGATGGTTTTCATTTTTTGTGGATTTAGAACAGTACCCGGATGAGGAACTAAGGCGGTTTGCTTCCTCTACAAAATCTCGAGATGCTGTAAAAGCAGATAAAGTGATAAAAGGGATTTTAGAACAATCATCGTGTGGTCCTATGAGCAATAGCATTGTTTATACAGGAGACAATCTTGTAAGCGGTGGGACAAATGCTAATGGATATGCTGGATTAAATCAGGGGTATGCAGTAGTAAGGGCTCGTGCTTCTGTTCAGACTACAATGCATGAAGTTGCTCATTCATTCGCTGGAGTCATGGATGAATATCTGTACAGGAATCAATCTACTGTTTTTCCGTGGAGTATACTGGGAAAGAATTGTTCTGTAAATCCGAGGAAAGCTTTTTCATTTGGGGGTAAATTATATGGAAGCATAGACATTGATGGTTGTGGATATGAGTCAAGAATAGTTTCTCCGACTGGAAAAACGGGATCTAACGTGGGTAGGCCAGAGTTGTTAGTATTTAGACCATCGGGTACTAGTATTATGAAGGAAAGTTCTTCTTCGAAGGAGTTTAATGTGGTTAGTTGCGGGTACATCATTGCAGCTATCAAAGGAGGAAATGCAAAATCACATTTCCCTGAATGCGCAGCGATGGATGGAATAATCAAAGACGGTTTTGTTGCACAAGCAAATAGTATACCTTCAATTTTCAATCAACTCGCTACACCTTTCGCACCGATCTACTCTGGATTGACTGCACAAGTGAACGATATTTTCGGGAGTCCCGAAGAGGATACAGACAGAGAATTTCTTATTGTAGAAAGTTTTGACCCAAATAATCGCTGGGGAGAAATTATTGAAATTGTTCCAGATAGTACATCGGAAGAAGTCGAACAGCAAAATTCAGTGACTTTCCGAAGAACTTTCTTTTCGGGAATAAGTAATAAAATCACTCTCGATCTTTCTAATACGTCATTAACACAAGCAGAAAGTGTAAAAACCAACAATAAAGTAGGCAATCTGGGGAATGTGGAAGTTTTTGTTCAGGGTTTGTTAGTCATTGTTGGGTTATTGGTACCCATCGCGTTTACAGTAGCAGTTGTATTATTCTTCTGGGGGTTGGCACTGTACGTCCGTTCTCAAGGGAGCGAAGAAAAGCAACAGCGAGGGAAAGGTATTATGACGTGGGGAGTCATTGCAGTGTTTGTTATGGCCAGTATTTGGGGGATCGTCGCATTCCTTGGAAATGCAGTAGGTGTTGACCAAAGTGCACCAATTAGTGTTCCGGGAATTGTCTCTATAAAATAGATGGGGATTACTTGGGGACAATATGTGTAAAACTGTGACATAATTAACCCAGAACCAACCCACAATCTCACCGCAATAAAAAAAGAGTGAGCTTGTCGACTGAAATCACTAAATTTTTACCACAAATAATCTATTTTTCCTCAACAATGTGTAACATTGCTTCGTAAAAATATATTACTTGTAGCAAAAATTTCAATAATTTCAGAACGACATGAGATTGTGGGTCGGTTCTTAATCATTAATCATCACCACATCATTATGAAGTCTCTTAAAAAGGTTGCACTTGCCCTAATTTTTGTGTTTTCGGTAACTTTTGCCTTCCAGGCGCAAGCAGCCTCTTTAACCCAAGATCAAATTGAGGCTATTTTGGGAATCTTATCTTCTTTTAATGCATCACCAGATATAGTTATTTCTGTAAGAGCGGCATTAAATGGTGCCGAACCAACACAATCTGTCTTTACTACCTCATCGCAAGTGTCTTCTTTGGCAGTTGAGCCTGTAGAGTCTCCAGCAATAAATAATAGTGCTGTTTGTGTGTTACTTACAAAAGATTTATATAGAGGACATCGTGACATTACTACAGATGGTCAAGTAAGCGCAGCTCAGAGAATACTTGAGCGTCTTGGGTATTATACATATGACGAAATTACAGGTTTCTTTGGACCTGCTACAGAGTCTGCTGTAAAATCATTTCATAGAGCTGAGGGTATTGAATCGAGTGGGTCATATAGTACGACCGGATATGGTGCTATTGGACCAAGAACACGAATAATTCTTTCAAATCGGTGTAATGCTTTGAGTACATCAGCTTCAACCTACACAACGGTGTCGCCTGGACAAACTATTCCGACATCAGAACCAAACCCAGTCGCAACACCAAAATACGTCTGTGGATCACTTGGAGACATTGATGGTAAGGACGGTATCACTCTTGGAGATAGAACACGAATCAAACAAATAGTTAGTGGATTGGGTTCATATACAGCAGAGGAACGTAGTAGGGCAGATTTAACTGGTGACGGAAAGATAAGTGTGAGTGATGGTGTAGCAATAGATAAATATTTCTTGGATCATACATATGTATTTCCGGGGTGTGATACTTCTGTGCCAGAACCGGAACCAACAATTACTGTTGTTTCTCCAAATGGGAGGGAGAGCTATACGCCTGGGATAGGATCTGTGATTTCAGTTAAGTATAATTCTACTGGTATTTATGGACAGAATATTCAAATATTTCTTGTAAAAAGTGGGAAGCCTATAAATGAAAATAGCCGAAACACAACTGCAAGAGCAGTAAGTTCTGGATCAGTACTTCTTCAATTAGGCAGGGTTAGTGACACCGAATTGGGTCAATATAATATTATCGTTTGTACAACAATTTCTGGAGGCAGATTGTGTGACAGGAGTGATTCTACGTTTACTATTACTGCTTCAATCTCAACCTCTATAAATAAATACGTCTGCGGATCACTTGGAGACATTGATGGTAAGGACGGTATCACTCTTGGCGATAGAACACGAATCAAGCAAATAGTTAGTGGGTTGGGTTCATATACCGCAGAGGAACGTAGTAGGGCAGATTTAACTGGTGACGGAAAGATAAGTGTGAGTGATGGTATTGCGATTGATAAATATTTCTTGGATCATACATATGTATTTCCGGGGTGTGATGTTTCAGTACCTGCTTCTGGTGGTGTCAAACCTCTTGCTTGTGGCTCTCCTCATTTTGCTGGTGACGTCAATTTTGATGGAAAAATATCACAAGCAGATAGAGATTTGATTACAGCCTATGTAAAAGGATCTCGTACTCTAACTAATGCTCAAGAAAGAAGAGCTGATGTAAATACTGATAAACTTATTAATAGCCTAGATATCGCTCTAGTAGGGAGCTATATTAATGGAACAATAACAACATTTGAATCTTGCAGTGTTCTTACTCCAACAGTAGATCTAATGTTAAATAATTCTAGAACAACCACTTCTGTTACTTCTGGAGAGTTGGTTACTATTAAATGGACTTCGCAAAATGCTAGTTACTGTACAGGATATGGAGCTGGAGTTAGTTTGACTGACAACTCTGTCTGGACATCAGGTAAACTTCCTGCTTCTGGATCTAGGTTTTTTTATTCAAAAATAGGACAAGCCTATACACAAATAGGAATACAGTGTTGGGAAGATACTCTTACTCCTACAGTAAATGCTACAAAGTTACTTAGGATAAATCATTCAATATCTTCTGTTGAACCTTCAATTATAGTTACGTCTTCGTCAAGTGTGTCTTGGAAAAGAAATACAGTTGGAAGATGGTCGTGGGTAATTGATAGTTCGGTATCAAATGTTGATATTTATCTTTCAGATATTTCAGGTCAGGGGAATCAATGGACATTTGCCGAAAATTATCCAAACTATGGTTCATTCTGGTGGACAGTTGGAGCAGCATATACAGACTGGAATCTTCCTGAGGGTATTCCGAATGGTGACTATATGATATATGTATGTCCAAAAGGTATTGCAATTGGGTTATCATGTGGAAAAGTTAACGTAAGTATTTATGGAGACGTACCCACCTTATCTATTCTTAGTCCTGCTGGCGGGGAGGTATTAAAAGTTGGAGAAGAGATAACTGTTGCATTCTCACATTCAAGTTCTGGTGAGCAATATAGGGTAGATCTTTTATTTCCTGCTATAGTTTCTCCAATACGTTATTTACTTGGCACTGTTAATGGTGGTCCTGCAGGGTCAGAACAAGAAATATTTACTATACCGTCAAATGTGCCTGCAGGGAGTGGTTATACAGTAGAGGTAGTTCAGCTGGGTAATCAAGGTGAGTGCGTAAATGTTTGTGCATTAGTAGAATCCAAAACCTTTACTATTGTTGAGCAAGAAATTTCAACCTCCAACCTTGTCTGTGGTGATCTTGGGGATATAAATGGAGATGGGCAGATTACCAATGCAGATAATCTAATTATTCAACGCATGACTGTGGGTCTTGGAGATATAACTACTGGGGAAGATTATCCTGATGAATGGAAGCTTCGTGCTAATGTGGCAGGTGGTAGTGACCCAAAACTCAACGTGTCTGATTGGATAGGGCATAGTAACTTCATGGTAAAAAATGAAAGGTTCCCAAATTGTGATGCATATCTACTTGGTATGGCAGATAACAATGTCGCCAGTCCACATAGAATATGGGAGAGATTGTTTAGTGGGTGGGGGAGGTAATTAGGGGAAAGGGTAGAGGGTAAAGGAAAACACCGGCGGCCGCAGTCCGCCGGTGTTTTTATGTGTGGATTACTTGGGGACAATATGTGTAAAACTATGACATAATTGAATGAATTATATATTCTATTCACTAATCATCATCACATTATTATGAAGTTCTCTAAAGGGTTTGGTTTAGTTGTTGCAGTAGTGTTTGCTGCAGGTCTAGTGTTTCCGTCTCAAGCACTCGCAATCACACAAGCACAAATTAATGCGATTGTTAGTTTGCTTGCATCATTTGATGCACCAGCGGATTCAATTGTATCTGTGCGTGCGACGCTAGAAGGCAAGCCAGATCCTACATTAACAACAAACGGTAATTCAGTTACTTATCGAACAGCTTCTTTTTCGGGAGTAAGTGAAAGGCTAGATCTTGAGTTGGCTGACAATGCAGGTTCTTCAGTGTATGTGACAGAAGGTCAAGATTTTGGCTTAACTGGTGGTGACGGTGAAGAAAATGTTGCACTATATAATAACTCATCAATCCCATGCACCATTTTTACGCGCACTCTGTACAGAGGACTTAAGGACACACCAACAAAAAAAGACGTTAGTGAATTACAGCAAATCCTTAAAGATATGGGGCATTATACATACCCTAGTATTACAGGATATTTTGGAGTGAAGACAATAGAAGCAGTAAAAGCATTTCAAATTGCAGAAGGAATTGTAAAAGAAGGGGAACGCAATGTGACTGGGTTTGGCGGAGTGGGGCCGGTAACAGGTAGGGCAATTTTGAACGCTTGTATTAAAAGGTTTAATAATACTTATGGTCGTGTTTCTCCAACAACGGATAGTCAGGTATCTACAGTAAATGAGAGTGGAAGTGATGGAGTAAGTTCAAGTGCGTACGCACCAAGACCACGTATTATTATTACATCGCCACTCAATCGTTCATACAGACCAGGAAGCAAGGTAATTATAAGGTGGACTGGACAAAATGTCCCAGAAAATAAATTTGTAATATACCGGCGTGACTCAAATGGTAAAAAAGCATTCCAAACAGGAAGACACAATAAATATTCATATGTGTATACAGTACCAACAGTAAAAGGTGCGTATTCAATTGGGGTGTGTGATAGTAATGGAAATTCATGTAATTGGACTAGAACATTTTTCGTGTCGGGTGAAGCTGTTGCGGATAAAGTAAATGTAAAAGTACCTGAAATTACCGTCATACAACCAAATGGAAGAGAGGTGTTTGTTGCGGGTAGAACATATGAAATAAAGTGGGTAGAAACTGATGCATACAATCTTTCTTACTTTTATATTACCTATAAAAATATAGATACTGGAACTGTCAAAAATTTAGCGAGAGGCGTAAATGGTACTTCTTATAAGTGGACAATTCCAGAAGATATCGTTGCTGGAAGATATATTGTTACTATAAATCAGCTCAATCAAGATCCTAGTACACCAGCCACTCGGTCTGACTCAAGTAATTCTAGTTTTACAATTACCGCTCCTGCTTCCTCTGGAAAGGAGGGTGTAGTAGAAAAAAGCACATCAACTACTTTAAACCCATCAATCAGAATTACCTCATCCAATATTGATTCTTCGCATAATCCTGGAGAGAATATCTATTTCTATTGGGTCAACAATGAATTATCTTCTAAAACATTCAAGATATATTTAAGGAACATTAATACTGGAAGCAGATCAGTGATTGCACAGAAGGAGGAAATTAATTCGTACAGATACACAATACCAAATACTTCTGGTTCGTATCAGCTTGGCGTTTGTAGTGATAGTAGTTCTGTTTGCGCTTGGACGTCAGCCTTTGGTGTTCAAGCATCACAAAAGGAACAACTGTCTTCAACTGTAGACTTGTCATTTTCTGATTCATCAAACAACAGAAAAACTGTAGCTTCTGGTGGTTCTACAACGATAAAGTGGAACACCACTAATGTAACAACTTGTACACGTACTGATAGTTGGGGAGGAACGTATGGAGGTTCAGGAAGTTATTCTACAGGTAACTTAACAAATACAACTGGAAGTACTATTACGCGAAAGTATGGCATAAGTTGTTCTGGAGGATACGGCACAGTAGCAGATGCAGTTTATATCCACATAGAACCACAAGTTGTTGTGGAAGATAAAACAGTTTCAGGTGGCAGTGTGATTATCAAAACTATCGATACCTTGTCAATCTATAAGCCGGCACTTATTTATAGGAATGTTGTGCAAGGAGAAAGGGTTTATCTTAATGCTTCGGCAACAGGCGCTGACGCTGATTCAGGTAGAGTTAAGTGGAGTATTGTAAAGGATGAAGTAGTTGTGGTGGATATTGTGACAAACATGAAAGTTGAATGGGGATTTAGCTGGGTAGTGCCCGAAGGATTCACGCCGGGAAGGTATTATGTTCGTGTTGAGGATATGAATAATCCAGCCGTAAAAAACGAGGTACTTATCCAGGTGAGTGCAAAGACTAGTGCATTGTCGACTAACGATAACGTTGCGAACCCACTCTCAATGTGGGAGAGATTGACAGGAATGTGGGGGAGGTGATTGGGGTAAAGGGTAAAGGAAAACACCGACGTCTAGAAACGTTGGTGTTTTTTGGGGATTACTTGGGGACAATATGTGTAAAACTATGCCATAATTAAATAAATTCACTAAAATCATCACTACATTATTATGAAGTTCTCTAAAGGGTTTGGTTTCGTTATTGCAGTAGTGTTTGCTGCCGGATTAGTGTTTCCGTCTCAAGTACTTGCCTTAACACAACAACAAATTGGCTCTGTTATTAGTCTTCTTCAGGCATTTGATGCATCACCGTCTTCTATTCTATCTGTAAAAGCTGCACTTGAAGGAAAACCACACACAATACAATCAATACTTACTACACAGGTATCGTCCGTGTCTGATAGTTCTGCAGATGAGTCCGTGTCATCTATTGAGGGCCTAACACCAGTAAATGCTTCTGCTTCCGCTACGGCGTATGTTGGAACTTGTCGCGAGTTGGTCCACACGTTATATCGGGGTAAAAAGGACGCAACAACTGATGGGGAAGTGAGTGAGCTACAGAAAGTTCTTAAAAACTTGGGACATTATGATTATCCAGAAATCACTGGATATTTTGGTACTGTAACGGAAGATGCGGTTAAAAAATTACAACGAGAAGAAGGGTTGGCAACAACCGGGTCATATAATACGAATGGCTACGGGGGAGTAGGACCAAAAACAAGAGCACTTCTTTTAGAGAAATGTAAAGGAACGCCAAAAGAACTTGTTGTGCCGGCGCGTTTATCATGTGGAGCTCTCGGAGATATAAATAAGGACGGTACTATTGATGTAAAGGACAAAGCGATGCTTGTTGAGATGGTTAAAAAGGATAGTAAATTCAGCTTGGAGCAGAGAAGGCGCGGAGATATAAATGGAGACGGGAAGCGTAGTGTGTACGATATATCTTTACTGATTGGATTTACTTCAGGGGAGAATACTAAATTTCCTGGATGTTTGAGATATCGCGAGTTGTCTGAACAGAATATCGCTACAGCTTCCACGGCTCAAATAAATCTAGTGTGCGGCGCGCTTGGAGACGTTAATGGTGATGGATATATTGAGACTTCTGATGCACAAATGATTCAGAATTACTCTATTGGCAAAGCTGTTCTTTCTAGTGATCAAAAAACGCGCGCCGACGTTAATAGAGATGGAGATATAGATTTTGATGATACAGTAGAAATTACAAAATACCTTAACAAGGAGAGCAGTTCATTTTCTGGGTGTACCAAGGGAAGTGGAGAGGTTTCGATTAGTCTAATAGATGCAACAAATCAGACCATCGAGTCAGGAACGAAGGATGTCTTACTTGCGAAGTATCAGTTCAGTGCAGGTAATTTTGGAGAGGACGTTAGTGTAGTATCGGTTAATCTTCCTTTGTATCACTTAGGGAATGATAAAATGCTACTTTCAAACTGTTATTTGCATGCTAACGGTGAAATATTAGGAGGTAGTTCAGCTGGAAAAGTTAATCCTAGAGCGGGTAGTTCTTCAGGAAGTACGTATGCATTCAATGTGGATAATAGTCTAGCCCTTTCTAAGGGCGGTCTAGTCATTGTGCAACTTAGGTGTGATGTTGGAGGAACCGATATTTCTGGAACGAGGTATTATTGGGGACTTTCTTCAGCAACAGCAAGTAATTCAAGATTTGTTGGTAAGATATCCAAGCAGCCCATCAAGACGAGTATAGAAGAAAACTCTGGACCGCTTTTGCTCGTAATGCCCGAAAAAATAGTGGCAACTCCTACAATTACTGTAGTTAGCCCAAATGGTGGCGAGGTTTTGGTTCGTGGTGAGGTGTATGAGATTAAATGGACGTCATCAAATGTGCCAAAATTTAACGTACAATATATTAATGAAGATACGGGGGTTAGATTGTTTATTATTAACAATGTAACTGGAAATACATATAGTTGGATCGTTCCTGAGACGATAGATGATGGACTTTATAGAATGAAAGTTGATTACGCTATACCCGGAGGAGGTACTGTGTCCGATTCTAGTGATAGTACGTTCACCATAGGAAGTGTTGCCTCAAACATCGATCTGTTTAATCATAGTAATATAGCAAGCCCTTATACAATGTTGCAGAGACTGTTTGGTTGGGGCCTAGACTAAAATGATGGAATAGGAGAAAGCTTCTGAAACGTTTGAGTTTTAGAGGTTTTTTTGATAGCATGGCTATATTCGGTCTTGTATATGGTTGAATATATTTTGCGCGATTACCTGCCTGCCGGCAGGCAGGGCTCAGATGGTTCATTCATTCTTTCGTGCGCGATTAGCTCAGATGGTTAGAGCGCGTCACTGATAATGACGAGGTCCCAAGTTCAATTCTTGGATCGCGCACAAAAGAATGAATCAGAGCGGTAAACATATCTCCCAGATATGTTTACCTGATAATGACGAGGTCGGAAGATTCAATCCTGCCTGCCGGCAGGCAGGTCTTGGATCTCATATAGCATTCAACTATCTATTTTCAATGAATCACACCTTTATTTTTAAAGGTATTTTTGCTAGTATAGCTCTGTATGGCTGATCCAAAGGAAAAAAAGCTTCTAGAGCGTATTGCAAAGCTCACAGAGGAGAATAATCGTCTATTGCGTAAAATGCGCACCTCGCAGGTCATAGGACGTGTGATGACTATTGTGTATTGGTTGATCATACTCGGAGTGGGTGTTGGGTTGTATCATGTTATTCAGCCTTACTTGCAAAGTCTTTTGGATGCATACAGTAGCGTGCAAGGAAGTTTAGACAGTGTTCAGAATGCAGTAAGTAGTGTGCCAACTCTTGGAGATCTTATTGATGTAATAAATCCTCTGTAGTTTTTAAATTTTGAAGTTATTGCTTGGGTAGCTCACCTGGTTAGAGCGTCCGCCTGAAGAGCGGAAGGTAGTCAGTTCAAGTCTGACCCCAAGCACAAACAGGCCGCCGTATAGGCGGTTTTTGTGTTTCTATTGATTTAACCCCAATTTTGTGGTAGTTTGCGGTGATGTACACAGGAGGTAGATTTTTGTAAATTGAATAAACCAAAACGAAGGGAAAATAGAAATGAAGAAAAGCATGCTAGTAATGGTTGTTGTTCTATGTGCAACAGCAATGTCCGCATTTGCGGGAATCACGTCAATTCACGCATGGCCGTGGGTTGCGAATGACACGAAAAGTCCTGACGAATCAGGGTTCCGTGTTCAAAGAGACACAGTTCTAGAGGAAATGATGGCAAACGGTAATGGCGATACAAATCCAATACCGATTGCTTATCGTCCACCAGAAATTCTTACTGCCAATGAAAATACGTATCCTCCTGAAGGTGGAGGCCATGCGGTGTTCATTGCCTTCTCAGTTGTTTCTGGTGAACCACAAGCGCTTCTGCGGACTACATCATATGAGTTCAAAAGTGACGATCCAAACAATGTTTTGGGGGACGCAGGAGATTTTGTTAATCACACGTTCTCTGAAAGTCGAATTGGTTATTGGTATGGTCCTGATGGAATCAAGGGTACAGATGATGATGTCATCTTTACTTCCTCGGAACACAATGGACAGTCGATTGACAGCAGTCAACTAATTAATGAATTACATTGTGTCTGTAAAGCTAGGCCATTCACTGGAACTGTTAGTGCGGTGCAGGCATACTTGGATTTTTATTCAGGAATGAAATATACAGCGGTGTTTCGGGTGGAGGATGCTCTCAGCAGTCCTTCTATTATCAAGGCGACTGAAGAGGTGGTATTGTCTTTCGGGATTCTTCCGACAGTTGATCCACCGGAACCGGAACCAGAACCTGAACCTGATCCAGAACCTGAACCTGAACCGGAACCAGAACCTGATTCAGAACCAGTTGATCCTGATCCAGAACCGGATCCAGAACCAGTTGATCCAGATCCAGAACCTGATTCAGAACCAGTTGATCCTGATCCAGAACCGGAACCTGATCCAGAGCCAGTTGATCCTGATCCAGAACCGGAACCTGATCCAGAACCGGAACCTGATCCAGAGCCAGTTGATCCTACCGATCCAACTGAAGTTGAACCGGGGACGATCATCTCAAGTTTTGTTCTTGAGGAATGGACAGTCGTACCGGGAAAAAGAAATGTGTTACTCGTCGTCATACTTAAAAGTGAGGAAGAGTTAGCTGGACACCTCAGATTTTTTGTTCTGAATGTGACTTATGAAAGAAATTCACTACCCATGCGAGTGAGTGATTTTCTATCGACATTCGAGATTCAGATTGAGAAGGATGTCTTAATCACAAGCACCGGAGAGTTCTCTGGAGAGCAAATGCAGTTTAATATACCAGAGGATTTTGTATTATCCAAAGGTGACAACACAATTGTTGTTAGAGCACAATTAAACACAGAGGCACAAACGAACGATAAGATCACTGTAGTGTTAAGTGGTTTTTTCACTGGTCAAGAGCCTAGTGCATCCCCCATATGGATTCCAGATGGATTGGTCACAAGGAGCACTGTGAAAATGCTCACGGTGACTACGAACAGATTAACAGACGGAGGAGACTCGTCTGAATCAGCAGTGCTGATCACAGGGATGGATCCACGGGATATTGTTGAGAGGAGTATCAATCTCATAGACTGGATTCCCGTCGAAGTTAAAATCAATGAAGAAGGAGTTGGACGCATTCCAAAAGGGGATGTGAGAAAAGCGCTTGGTGGAGGTAAAATCTTTTATCGAGTGAAGCGCTCTGTACCAACGCAACAATAATCTTCCTGCATAAAGAAAGCAGGAAATCAAAAGGCCGAATCGCTTGCGATTCGGCCTTTCTTTTTAGAATCGGTTCAAGGTCTCGTGGTACTCATCCAAAATCTTCTTATTTTTAGACGAGAAACAAGTCGGAGCACGAAGTAGAGTTAACTCTATTGAGAGCGAGACGCAGTTTTGCAGTCAAAAATTAGACGATTTAGGTTGGGGGAAGATCTTGAACAGGTTCTCATCTGTCAGATTTAATTTTTAGTTTTGTTTGTCTTGCTTTATCTATCTTTGGAAGTTTAAGGATAAGTAATCCATGTTTCTCGACAGCTTCTGCCTCTTCTACCTCGATTTCTTGAGGGAGTAGAATTGTTCTTGAGAATGATCCCCAGTACAACTCTTTGTGGAAGTAATCGGCTTCCTTTATTGATCGAGCTTCTTCGCGCTTGCCGCGAATAGTTACCATGTCTCGTGTTATGGATACATCCAAGTCACTTGGGTGTACTCCTGCAACCATTGTTTTTATTATTATATCAGCTGGTGTTTGGTATACGTCAACAGTCAGTTGACCATCACCTGATTCTTCTTCAAATTCCTCTTCTTCTGCTACTTCCTCTTCGTACTCTTCCTCCTCTGGTTCAACTGCCGCAGGCGCAGGACGTCTTCCTCGTGTTGGTGGTGCAACATCATCAATAATATCATCGTATTCCTCCATAGAAACACTTCCGGTCAGTCGCTCAAAAAATGATTTTTTTCCTTTTCCCATATGTATACGATTATTTATTTCTAATAATGTCTATTTATGAATGCGCTTAACTTTTTCAAATATAAGGATGAGCGCAATTACTGCAATCCATACTCCAAAAAATACCAAGAAAGTTTGTGCACCTTTGTTCTGTATTATAAAAAAGTTAAATAAGGTATGCAAGACGGTTGCTAGGATAAGTCCTATTACTATAACGACTCTTTTTGACAATTTGTTTTTAAAGAATGCATAAGCCATGACTATACCTATTGTTGCTGAGGACAGTGTGTGAAGAATAGATGCCCCTAGGAAGCGCAGATTTCCTGTTACAACAGTGTGAACTAGTTGGTTTGACTGTAGGGGGTCAAGTAGAAAGAACATGTTTTCTAGCGCCGCAAAGCCTAGAGCCGCTGTTATTAGATATATGACAGCATCTATTGGTTCGTCATTTACTCGATAACGGATAGCTATTAGATATGCTGCTCCAAATTTGAATAATTCTTCAAAAAACGCCCACAGTGCGATAGTACTCAGTCCAAGCCCAAGTCTTTTAAATATGAATGCCTCTACAGGTAGAACCATTACAACCGCAATCATTCCGCCTAGAAATGTAAAGAACAAGTAGCGTTTTGGTTCTGGATGCAAACGGTCTTCCTGTAACCAAAACCACAACCACAGCAGCGCTGGGATTAGTCCTCCAATAAATGCATATACATAGAGCATAGAACCAGTATATTAGTAATTAGTATGTTAGTACACGAAAAAAGAGGACAAGACAAGAGCCTGGACAGCTTTACAGCTTCTTTAGATTCAACAGTTTTTAGGAAAGTGAGGTTAGTCTGACTAACCTCACTAGTGTACACAGTCTTTCTTTTTACTAGGTAGCTAAAAAGCTACCAACTACTATATTACTAACTACTGATTAGGCCACTTTTCAACCAGGAGGAGTTGTTTGGTTTCTTGTGGGAATGAAGACCAGATTTCTTCTGTTACGAATGGTGTGAATGGGTGGAGTACAAGGAGAAGTTTCTTTAGAATATCTAGAAGTAATTGTTTGCGAGATGATACTGTATTTGCGTCGCCTGTGATAAGTATTTCTTTACTTTCCTCTAGGATTGTATCTGCTAGATTGTGCCATGCATAATGATAGAGTTTTTCTCCAGCCAGATAGAACCGATAGTTTTCTATATCCCGTGTAATGTCCGTGATTATGTCGGAAAGTTCGGCCTTTATTTTGGCGTCATCCTCTGTATATTCAGAAAAGTTAGCATCATATGTCGTGTCTTCTGTATTTTCAAATATGAATCGTGAAATATTCCAAAGTTTGTTTGCGAATTTTTTATATGCACGTATTTTATCTTCAGAGAGCCTCGTATCGTTTCCGGGACCTGTACCTATAATGAGTGATAGGCGAGTGGCATCTGCTCCGTATTTTTCCGTCATGTCTAGGGGGTCAATAACATTGCCAAGAGATTTGCTCATTTTTATTCCTTTGGAATCACGAACAAGCCCGTGCATGTATACAGTTTTGAAGGGTATTGTCCCTAGAAGATACGTTGTCATCAATATCATTCGGGCAACCCAAAAGAAAATAATGTCATATCCTGTCTCTAGAATTGTTGTTGGGTGGAATTTTTTCAGGTCAGATGTCTCCTCAGGCCAACCTAACGTCGAGAATGTCCAAAGCCCAGAAGAGAACCATGTGTCCAGTGTGTCTGTGTCTTGTGTGTACTCAGCGTCACAATGCTCACATTTAGGTTTGCTTTCAGAAACTATTGTTTTTATGCATTTAGATACGTCATCTTCGCGACCTTCAATCGGAACACATTTATTCTCGTGATACCAAACAGGAATACGGTGTCCGTACCATATCTGTCTACTAATACACCAGTCGTGTAGGTTTTCTATCCAATCAAAATAAACCCTTTCAAAACGCTCTGGAATAATATCTATTTGCCCTTTTCGTACGGTTGCAAGCATTAATTCCTTAAGAGTTGTCTCACTTCCTGATGGTATACCTTCAATTTCAGAGTGGGGGATTACGAATTTCTTATTTACCGCAACAAACCATTGTTCTTTTATTTGAGGTTCAATAATACCGCCAGTTCGCTCTGCGGTAGCAATATTGTGAACATAACCATCATCAATACGCTCAACAAGGCCTTTGTTCTGGAGTTTTTCAACAATTTGGTCTCGTGCAATGGATATCTTTATTCCAGCAAACTCTTGCGCAATTGGAAGCAATTTTCCGTATTCGTCTATTACTTGTTCTTTATCTAGGTTGTGTCTCTCTGCTATGCCGAAGTCGGTTGCATCGTGCCATGGTGTAATCGTCATAACACCAGTACCGAATTCCATGTCTATTGCCTCGTCTTTGATAATTGTTGCAGTAATCGGACCGTTGATCCATTCAAGATCAATAGTTTGTCCTTCTTTGTACTTTGCATAGCGTTTATCATCGGGATGCATAACAACATACTTGTCTCCGAATTTTGTTTCTGGCCGGGATGTACCAATAGTAAATGGACCGTATTTTAAATAGTAGAATTTCGTGGTTTCCTCTTTTCGAACTATCTCATCATCAGAAATAGTTGTTTGACCTTTTGGGTCCCAGTTAACAATCCTATGTCCACGATAAATAAGTTCCTCATCATACATTTTTTTGAATGCAGTACGTACAGCAACCTCGCGTTTTTTATCAAGTGTAAAAGCTTCGCGTGACCAATCAACAGAAGAACCCATTTTTCTCATTTGATTTGCAATTGTGTCGTGGCTTTCCTGTGCAAATTTCTCAACACGCTCAAGGAATTTTTCACGACCTAGTTCATGTCGGTTTGTTTTCTCCTTTTGTAGAATTTTCTCAACTTTTGTTTGTGTTGCAATTGCCGCATGGTCTGTTCCGGGAAGCCACAGTGTTTGGTGGCCTTTCATTCTGTGATAGCGAACCATGATGTCCTCTATCGCAAGCATCGCAGCATGCCCCATATGTAATGTTCCTGTTACGTTTGGAGGGGGAAGTACTATAGAAAAAGTTTCTGAGTCATCAGCTGTGATATTTTTCGCCAAACAAATGTCGGGATTAAAAAAACCACTATCCTCCCACATCTTGTATATGCGGTCCTCGGTCTCGTTTGGGCTATAAGGCTTTAGAAACTTCTCATCCATAAAGCCCATAGTAGCAAAATGTGGCTGAATTAAAAGGGATAGTGACAAAAATTGTGGATGTGGTGTGCTTCGAATGTCCCTTAAATGTCTTTTAAATCAATCTCTAAAAAACTGGCTTAAAGAAAGAGCAACTAAAAGACATAGCGACTTTTATAAAAGACATCCCAAAAACTCCTATATTCTAAGCCATATTTTGATTGACACTGTGTTTTATACGCATAGTATGGAGGTACAAAAGCCATATGAACACTCTCCGAAACACATTTATACTCACATACGTTACTACTTTTCTTGTATTGGTGGCTATTTTTATCAGTGGTTTCCAAGCAGTGGTGTTTGCCGAGGAAGGTACTCCACCTCCGCCTCCACCAATTACTACCGACGATGGCGATATCCCACCAACACCTCCATCTGGCACTGATGATGGTGACATTCCACCAACAGAACCAACAGCACCAACAGCACCAACACCTCCAGCAACCGGAGGTGACGACGGTGACATTCCTCCAACACCTCCAGCTGGTACCGATGACGGTGACATTCCGCCAACAGAATCAACACCTCCAACTGGCACTGATGATGGTGACATTCCACCAACAGAACCAACACCACCAACACCACCAGAAACAGGAGGTGACGACGGTGACATTCCTCCAACTCCTCCAGCTGGAACAAACGACGGTGACATTCCACCAACAGCACCAACAGCACCAACACCTCCAGCAACCGGAGGTGATGATGGTGACATTCCGCCAACTCCTCCAGCTGGCACAAACGACGGTGACATTCCTCCAGCAGATCCAACAGAACCAACACCTCCAGCAACAGGAGGTGACGACGGTGACATTCCGCCAACACCTCCAGAAACAGAGGGTGACGATGGCGATATTCCTCCAACAAAATCACCTGAACAACCAGAAGCAATCGCACCATCAATTGTTAGCGTTGTTGTGAGTGACATACTTATTACGGATGCTGATGCCGCTCAGACATTTGATGTTGTCGTTACGTATGATGAGTCAATGAATACGAATGTGTTACCAATCGTTACTTTTATTCCAAGTATTTCTACTGTTTTGGGATCATCTGTAACTGCGTGGACAAACAATGATACGACTTTTACAATGTCCTTTACTGTTGGAGATGGTAATGTCGAGATTGAAGGTGTCGATATACGAGTGAATGGGGGATCGGATATTGTAGGAAATATTGCAAATAGCTCGCTTGAGATTGATGTGTTTAGTATTGATACGGAAGAACCTACTGTCATACTTTCATACAATCCTGACCGTATTGTTGATGATTCAGATCAAATACTCATTACGGCATTGTTTAATGAATTTGTCGCTGATTCTCCTCGCATGACGATTGCTACTCCTTCAGGAGACACTATTACTACTAATGTAACACTGGTGGCAACAGACGATCCATTGAGATATTTCTTTAACTGGAATGTCCCTTCTGGCTTGGATGAAAATGGTACTGCAACTATTAGTATTAATGCATTTGATGGTGCTGGAAATCCAAATGCTGTTGCAGTAAATAATACGCGTACAATTAAAAATACCGTAGACCCAGTAGACCCGGCAGATCCAGTGGATCCCGTAGATCCAGTTGACCCGGTAGATCCAGTGGATCCCGTAGATCCCGTAGATCCAGTTGACCCGGTAGATCCCGTAGATCCAGTTGACCCGGTAGATCCAGTTGATCCGGTAGATCCAGTTGACCCAGGTGATGGAGGTGGAGCTAATGGAGGTGGTGGAGGAAGTTCTTCAGGCGGAGGCGGAGGTGGTGGCAACGGTCCAATTTTTGGAACATATGCATCAGTTAGTATCCCTTTCAGTAACATTGTAGTTTCTGAACTACGAGTTTCTGATCCCCTCACGTCTATAGAGGGGTGTAAGTATCAACAAACGTATCTTGGTTCACATTTGGCTAATAATACAATTGAAGTAATGAAGCTTCAGGTTTTTTTGCAAGAATTTGAAGGTGCGGATGTAGAAATTACCGGAATATATGATGAAAAAACCACTTTTGCAGTGGCACATTTTCAGACTAAGTACGCAGAGGATATTTTGACACCGTGGGGGATTACAGAACCTACTGGATATGCATATATAACTACAACAAGAAAAATAAATGAAATAGCATGTAATGCCTCTGTAGAATTTACTGAAAAAGAAGAGGTTGTACTTGCAACATATGTTACAAAAGAACCAGTGTTTGTTGGAGTACCAAGAGAAATACCAACTTATATCCTAAATGAAGGTGCAGAATTACGAAAGGAATTTATTGAGACATACGTAGAGCCACTAGATACACCGATTGATCTATACAATCCACTTCATATTTACGATGATTACTATATTTTGCCGGGATCCGCTATATGGAAATTTATTAAAAATGACGTCCGTGATTTCCGAGTTGTCCCGGGTGACTTTGAATTGCACGCTGAGAATATTTATATAAAGGTCAATTAATACAAGTGTCTTTTAGATGTCCTTGATATAAGTGAGTGTATTAATAACCAAACAAAAAGGCCCGACGCATGTAAAATTTGGGATTGCGCGACGGACCTTTGTATTTTATTTCTGTACACTATTGTAACTGTCCACATCTCAGAAGGAGAACAGTTTGGGAGGGACCATCACATATGAGTACGAAGTACCCGTTATCACTTGTTGTGGTGGGGATGTACCATTCGTAAAAGAAAGATTGCCGAAGAGAATGAGAGGCTCTACGTCTCATTTGGCGGTTAAGGTAGGATCAGGCGTAGGAATGCACAGAATTTCTAATTTCATGATAGCAATATTAGGAATGAAGTCAATGAGTCTACTCAAATAAAAGAGGTATTTGGTAAAAAAGAAACGGACCCACCAATTGTTGCGTTGGTAGTGAGTCCGTTTGGGTATTTTTCACCTATGCAGTTGGAAAACTTCCGTGTTTCTGTGCGCACAACCACTCAGCTAGATACTTATATTTAGTTTACATGCTTACAATATAAAGAAGAACCGCTCACCCACAAAAATAGTGGATAAGCGGTTTGAAACGCGTTGCACGTAGCGTACTCCACAACATTATAATGAATTGATTAAATCCATATGGACCATACCTATATGAAAGTAAATTCACTCCTTGGGCATGTTTGTGCGTACGATTAGAGCACCATGTGTCATTAGCGACCCATGATCAGGAGTATTGGCTGCTTTTGAATGTCGAATGAAGATTCGGACCAATACAACATCCGGAGGCAGTATAGCATGTATTTTTTAGTAAAGTAGCAGGTCCTTTTGGGCTACAAAAAAGAACCGTCTATCCACCAAGGGTGAGTAAACGGTTCTGAATGTAGTGCGCATTGCACGCACTATATATACACAAACAAACGTATTCCTAAATCTCGTGCACATAAGGATAACGTGGGTAACCCTCATGTGCGGAAGACGTTCCTCCAATTCCGTGTACATATTTATTAGTCTAGGAGTGTCACCCAACTACCAAACGAGCTAGCGTGACTGGTTATGTGGTAAAAAATTCAAAATCCCAAGAATATCAAACCACATGCCCGATTGAATTATAGCAATGTGCTATGAGAGAGCAAGGTTTCCCTCTGCAGATAGATCGTCAATAGATGGTATGGTCCCTGTCTCTTTTCGGATAAAGCCGGCAATTGCAATCATCACAGCATTGTCTGTAGATAGTTTTATTTCTGGGATTAGTAAAGAAACTTCAGGGAATTCTCCCTCGACCATGTTTTTAATGGAGTTCCTTATATATGTATTAGCAGAAACTCCTCCAGCAACAACTAGTGTCTGTGCACCTGTTTCTCGTAGAGCTTTTTTTGTTTTTTCAACCAATACATCCGTTGCAGCGTCTTCAAATTCTCGCGCCATGTCTTGTTTTTCCTCGTCAGTAAGATTTTCATCTTTTACTTTGTATAGTACTGCAGTCTTTAATCCAGAAAAGGAGAAATCAAAATCATCTGTTTTCATCATGGGGCGTGGTAGTTTTATATCTATATCCCGATTTGCATCGCGAGACATCTTTGCAAGGTTTGAAATCTCTGGACCTCCGGGGTAGGGAAGACCAAGTAATCGAGCGACTTTATCAAAAGCTTCACCAACAGCGTCGTCACGTGTTCGCCCGAGTATTTCATAATCAGACCATTTTTTTGCAAGGACTAGTTCTGTGTGTCCTCCAGAAATGAGGAGCGCAAGTAATGGGAATTGTATTAAGGGTTCAGGGTTTAGGGTCTCGGGGTTAGATAAAAGTACGGAGGCTATGTGTCCTTCCATGTGGTTCACGGGGATGATTGGAATATCCCACACGGCATGGAGTGCACGTGCAAAATTAATACCTACCCACAGAGCTGGTTCTAGTCCTGGGCCGTAGGTTACCGCGATCGCATCTATATCAGGTTTTTCTATTGTAGGAATTAATTCTAGGAATTGCTCTGCGAGTATTGGTTCGCGGGTTAGTATTTCTGTGACCATGTCCGCATCTATGTCTGTGGCATTTGCCTGAATCATTCCAGCTTCTTGTAGAGCGCTGTTCAATAGAGGAATGAGGTTTTTTGTGTGTTCGCGCTTTGCGAGGTTTGGATATACACCACCGTATTCTCGATGTATTTCTATTTGAGAGAAAAGAGCGTTACCAAGCACAGTAAAATTCGGCGATTCGAGCGTTCCATTTGTTTCTAATATGCTAACTGCTGTCTCGTCGCAGGATGTTTCTATGGATAAGATTTTCATGATGCTATAGTAGCACATTTTATATATAAATCGCCAAATACCATAAAATATGGTATAATTTGCATCTATTTTGACACTATTTATATATGAGTACTAAACACATCACCAACATACCAAAAACTCCACTTCGATTCGTACTTATGGCATCCAAACCATATTGGGTTTTTGCTGTGTTTGCCATGTTGGCAATGTCTATTGGTACTGCGATGTTGGCGTTTATCCCATATATATTTAAACGTGTTGTTGATTTAGTGAGTACTCTTCCAGTTATTGATCCAAGTGAGATATGGTTCTGGACTATCGCTTATGTTGTAGTTTCTTTTGTCGGAGGATTGATGATGCGCATGTCTGGATTTATTGGTTTGAATTGGGCAGCTGGTGCGCGTGCATATGGTCGAAGAGTACTTTCTGAATACGTGACACAACATAGTCATAATTTTTTCTCTAACAATTTTGCAGGTTCAATAGGAAGCAAAATTAGCAATGCAAGTAATGGTGCTCGTACTATGGTGACCGAGATCATGTGGGGTTGGGTATCTTTTGCGATTACTTTTATTATTAGTTTTGTATTGGTTTTTACCACTAATGTAATAGTGGGGTATATTTTCCTTGCGTGGGTGATTGTGATAGTGCCTATTAACATTTTCCTCATAAGAAAGCGTTTACCGTTGGGTATGGATGTGCAGCAAAAAGAAACAAAATTGCGAGGGCATACCATCGACATGCTTACAAATGTGAGTGCTATGAATGATTATGCACGGCGTAATTTTGAATTAAAGAGGATGAATAGATTGATTGATTCTCGTCATATAGCTGGATTAAAGAATTGGCGATTCTCTGAAATTATTTTGACAACGAATACGTTGCTCGAAGGAGTTTTTGTTGCGGGTATGGTATTTAGCACAATATACTTTTGGACGCAGGGTATTGTCACGGCGGGAGATGTTGTGTTGATACTTACTCTTGTTGTTAGCATTAGAAAAACATTGGCGTTTATTGGACAGCGATTCAATGAATTTGCAGAGACAATAATCGAGGTTAAGGAAGGTCTCGAGGTGATTCTTCATGATCATGAAATTACTGACCAAGCAGACGCTCGGTTATTGAAAGTGACCAATGGCGATATTATTTTTAAGGATGTAACATTTAAATATGAAGGAAAAAATGTTTTTTCTGGGCTTAATTTACACATTAAACAGGGTGAACGTGTAGGACTTGTTGGGCATAGTGGTGCAGGGAAATCAACGTTGTTTAAATTGCTGTTGCGTCAATATGATATTACGAAGGGACATGTATTGATTGATGATCAAGACACTTCGTTGGTAACACAGGAGAGTCTTCGTAACTCTATTGCAGTGGTTCCACAAGACCCGTTGCTTTTCCATCGATCACTCGAGGAAAATATTCGATACGGGAATCTATCCGCAACAAAAGATGATATGGTTACTGCTGCGAAAAAAGCGCAAGCACATGGATTTATCGAGGAGCTTCCAAAGAAATACAAGACACTTGTTGGTGAGCGAGGAGTGAAATTGTCAGGAGGGGAGCGTCAACGTGTTGCGATTGCTCGTGCATTCCTTAAAGAAGCAAAAATACTTCTTTTGGACGAAGCAACCAGCGCACTCGATAGTGAGAGTGAACTACAYATACAAGCAGCGYTAGAAAAATTGATCCAAGGTAAAACAGTTATYGCGATTGCRCACCGTCTTTCAACGTTGCGTTCAATGGATAGAATAATTGTCCTTAATAAGGGGAGAATAGTGCAGGATGGTTCGCACGAAGATCTTCTTAAGGAGAAAGGAATTTATGCTGACCTCTGGGCACACCAGGCAGGAGGATTTGTGAAGGAGTAGGGGTGGGGTAAAAAAAGACCGCCGTTCCTAAATGTAGGGGTTGGCGGTCGGTATCTCTCAAAGAATACGCTCCGTTTTGTGTATCGTGAGCGGTTAGGCTGCGATCTCAGCGGCGTGGAATTCCTGCCAATCGTCGAGATTGTTCAGGTTCACGGCGTCGAGGATTGATCCGTCGTCGAGTTTGCCGGAAGCTTTGAGAATGCTTCCTCGCGTAGCGTCGTCGTGCTTGAAGGCAATGATGCTGTCGTTAAGTTTGCTGATTGCATCTGCATCGTTTGCCTTGGAGCCGTGTGCTTTGACCCACACTTCAAACTGCGGATACGTCGGCTTGTCTCTCTTGATGTATCCGAGGGTTTCGTCCTTGTCCAAACCGAGGCCGTCCACAACCATTTGGTCGTAGCCCATTCCGCAGGCAGGGTAGCCTTCGGCCAATTTTCCAGCAGCTTCCAAGGATACTTTCTGCCAGAATCGTGGGAGGTGAAGTACGCCGAGTGGGCCTTTTGTGCCGGACGATATAAGAGGAACTATTTTACTCATAGTCTTACTTTCCTGTATTTTGTTATTATTTTCTGACCGATCTGTCAGTCAGGTTCCGAATGAATCTAACAGATATATAGATAAATGTCAAGAGGGAGGATTTGTGAAGGAGTAGGGTATTAAATAATAAAAGATAGACAAACGGCTCAACTTCTCTGCGAGAAGTTGAGCCGTTTGTTGGTAGCGTTGCATACGATACAGGGCGGTGAGGTAGAAACACTATTGTGATATCTGAACTTTTACAGCAAGTCGAGGGGATTAGGTTGAATATAAATAATTTATATTCCCTGAATTAGTTGAGGTTTCTGTTTTGATGCTTTATAAACACTATTAAGTAAATATATTAGCACTATATAACCAAGTACTTTGAACCCTATGCCTCCCTTGAAAAAATCTGAAGGTGAATTGATTATAAAATAGTTAACCAATGAGAGAATAAAGGCAAATCCTATGTATGTGTACGCTAACACTATGGCCTTCGGAGATTTCTTCTTAAACAGTGAAGCGATGATCAGTAGAACCACAAAAGTCACGAGATAAAAAATACCAATCCGAAGAAATGCCATTCGAGACTCGAGGGCAGAGAGTCCCCCAGTAATAGTAAAGGCATTTGCTAGAAATAGTGCACTTGGGAAAAAAGCAATAAATGCCATTGCGCGAAAATTTCTTTTCGCGAGATTCATATAGTCTTTTTGCATGTTGATGGGGCTAGAAAATAATAGGTAAAGTATACTATAATCATGTAATAACCTTTCGCGTAAGAATATTAAATGAACTCATTTACACGTAACAAAAAATCTAAACGCATTGATGCAGTCAATTACGCATTTGCTATATTCTCGATTATTACAGGGTCTATGATCTACATGTCTCTGTTTTTGATATTTGATAGCGGCTATGTAGTAAGAGGTTCAGTAGACTTTGTAGAAGATGTAATTTTGTTAGTAGTGTCCTTATTTGTTGTATCTGTGGCATTATTCTTTTGGAGAAAAATATTTAAACAGTTCAAGAAAGATCGAACCAAACTTGGGTTTGGAAGAGACTCAAATGGTTTCTATATCGGATTGGCTATTTTATCTGAGGCATTAATAACGTTTGCTTCTTTGGCGGGGTATTTTTAGTAATACAAATTGGCAAACACAAATTCGGAAAAGGTGTCAGGAACCTTTACATGTATGCTTCGCATACTGTTTTGTGTAGTCACAAATTACTAAGTATGTTTCTAGGTGTCAGTGGTCACATCATCCCAATCTTGATCCGAATAACTTACAAGCCAATTTAATGCACGATGCCTTTCTACCACAACTCCAGAATCAAGCTCACTTGGGGGATCTTCTTCATTAAGACGCGCATTTACACATGCCCAATGATATCGATAAATTAAATCTGCTTGATCAAGAATTTCTTTTGGTTCCCTTAATACACTATTTTTCAAAAGATTCTCATAAGATCCTGCATCTCTCAAAATTTTTGCTGATTTTGAAACGTCACCCACATGATCTGGGTAATCAAGTTTTTCAATATATCCCAATACCCAAAGCATCACCCAGTAGCATTCATACTTCCAAGTAAAATTAATTTTTGCTTGCTGAGGCGGATTAGTATTTTCAATAAATTTTTTCTCTTCTGATGTAAAAAAATCCCTTGCACTAAAGGTGTCCATTAGCTCCGTTAGAGTATCTTGCTTAAGTACTTCCTCACCTTTTACTGCTACAATCGCCAAAGCTATTGCTCTTTGCGCAATTTCTTTTTTTGATCTAATTTTTACATCTTCAGCATCATCAGTAATTACAGGAAGATTCTTATTTATCGGTATCCCTTTCTTCTTTAAAATTTTTTCTGACTTTTCTTTTCTTATCACGGCAGAAGATTTTAAAAAATTTTTTATTAAATTAAGCATATAATACTATTTGGACTGATTTGTAAAAAAGCGACCGACAACGGACACTATTGTGGAATGCTTCGCATACGTTTCTGTGTAGTCACAAATATTTTTCTTGACGGAAAAATTTCGCGACCCCGGCTCGTGGTTTTTGCCTTTCGCTCCGCTCAAACAAAAACATCACTGCGCCTTCACAAAACGCTCGTAGGCAAAGTAGTTTGCCTACTTTACGCGTTTTGTGACCCTACGGGGAATCGAACCCCGATTTTCGGCATGAAAAGCCGATGTCCTAACCGTTAGACGATAGGGCCATTTATTATATTTAGGACATCGGCTTACAGCCTCCTTCCTATCACCTCGTAAACATCGGTGATTTCCTCCTAAAGTCGGAACCGGATGAAAATCAAAGCAGTTTGATTTTCATTCCACCCGTTAGACGATAGGGCCAATTGTCAAAACCCACCGAAATACGATAGGGCCATTTCTTGAAATGACGTTGCATACTATAACATTTTTTGGTAAAAACGCAAAAAATGTTATTGTTGCTCATGTTAAGGAGACGTGGCTGAGCGCTCAATGTTTGTCCAAGAGGAAAACGATTGGATACAAACATTAGTGGTTAATGCTCCAAACATTTCCGTACTAACAAAAATACAAACGAGTAGTAATTAAAGACGGAGACGTGGCTGAGTGCTCAATGTTTGTCCAAGAGTAAAACGATTGGATACAAACATTAGTGGTTAATGCCCTGTATTACCAATTATGCGGTAATATGAAATACAAGAGTTTGGTAATATATTGGAGACGTGGCTGAGTGGTCGAAGGCGCTGCTTTCGAAAAGCAGTATGCTCGAAAGGGTATCGAGGGTTCAAATCCCTCCGTCTCCGCAACATGGAGGGGTGGCAGAGTGCTCAATGTTTGTTCAAGAGCGAAGCGATTGAATATAAACATTAGTGACTAATTACCCAAATACCTAGGTGTACACAAAATTACAGCTTCAAAATAAGATCACACGGAGGGGTGGCAGAGTGGTCGAATGCGCATCCTTGGAAAGGATGTGTGCTAGAAATAGCACCACGAGTTCGAATCTCGTTCCCTCCGCAAAATTATATGTCCCAAGAAAATAAAGACTTCAAAGAAATAACAGAAACCGCATCCTCTAAGGATGTTGCAAGAAATATCTTTTTCATTGTGTTGGCGGTGGCTTTCCTTTATCTTGCCGCAAGGTATCTATCTGTCGATGATATCCGTGCATATATTGATACTGCCGGTATATTTGCACCGGTGTTACTTGTTATTGCAAAAGCAGCAACGATAGTTTTTGCTCCACTTTCGGGTGCCCCACTGTATCTTATTGCGGGGGTCGCATTCGGTTTCAATAAAGGTTTTCTACTCATGTTAATTGGCGACTCATTGGGAGCAATAATCGCATTTTATATTAGTCGTATTTGGGGAAGGAAAATTCTTTATCATTTCATGTCAAAAAGTAGTTTACCAACTGTAGAAAAACTTGTTGTTCGCATGGGAGAATTTAAGACTTTCGTGAAAGCACGAATTTTCTTTGCAGGACTTCCTGAACTGTTTGCCTACGCATCCGGACTCACCAATGTTTCGTTTGCTGTATATTTCCCAGTGTATATGAGCGTACAAGCTGTGTTCATAGCCGTATGGGTTGCGTTTGGTGATGTACTACTATCGGGAAACCTTCTGGTCACAGTATCACTTGCAGTTGTCACGGTAGTTCTTACAGGAGCAGGTGTCTATTGGTTCCATCTTGATTTAAAGAGAAGTCTTTGATATTAATAGATATATCGTTCGGGCGATTAGCTCACTTGGTAGAGCGCTTCATTGACGTTGAAGAGGTAACAAGTTCGAATCTTGTATTGCCCACATAAAAATATATCCCATACCCTGGATAGGGTATGGGATATATTTTTACTTAGCAAACAGGATTCGAAAGACGGAGGCTGCGAAGCCAATCGACTGAAAGGAGATTGTAGCCGAGTCGGGGTCGAGAGTTCTTATGAGCGGAGCGAGTTAGAAACTCGTGACCGAATCTTGTATTGCCCACATAAAAATAATCACAGACAAAGGGGTATTTTGATATATAATAAACAACATGGCACCATTTACACTTGCAGGTATTACAGGACTACTCATTATCTCTTACGCCCTTTGGGTAAATGACGAGAGAAAGCAGAACATTCTGTTTGCGCTAGGAGGGTTTGCTCTCCTTGCATATAGCGTGCACATCGGAGACCAAATATTTATTACATTACAGGCAATATTTATAATTTCTGCACTTGCTGAATTTTGGAAGAAGTCTTAATAATAGTAAGAAAGTAGCTACTGCATGAACTACGTTAATGCAGTAGTTGATTCGTTCGTGGCTATATGTGGAGTTGTAGAGGTATAGGCGTCAAAATGTGGTAATATTCAAAAATGGAAAATGAAGTTGAAAAAGGTAAATTTTTACATGGGTTTTTGTTGATAATAAACACAATTATTCTAGCGGGGTATGCTGTGCCACTTGGAATAATGCTTATATTTGCAAGTGATGGCTATTTTGGATTTTCTGGAACAGCTGGACCACTATCTTGGTTTCTGATAGTAGTTCCATTTCTCCTTGGGCTAATGGGTGTAATATATTCGTTTAAATCAAAGGAATCATACACTCACAAATCTTATATAGATTTGCTAGTTCTTGTAATTTTTCTAATTCCAATTCTCTACATAACGTTTGCGCCGCTAGCTAGCATAGCTTATTTAAATTAAAGTAAACACTTTCTTCCCAAATTATGTTATTTCTGCAGTCCTTCACTATTTGGTTTCAATTTCTTACTACTTAGATATCAGTTAGCGTTGGCAATTATGCAAACTCAGCTCAAAAAAATCGGTACGAATACAACATGTCCAATCGCAATTATTATTCGCGATGGGAGTATTTTGATGGGGCATCGTCATTACACGAAAACTCTTTCCGTATGGACATGTCCTGGTGGTAGATGTGACCCAGAGGAAATAGTCGAGCAAGCGTTACGAAGGGAAGTAAAGGAAGAAGTTGGTATAACAGATTTAAAAATAGAAGAATATTTAGGAGAAGTTGTAGGAGCAAAAGAAGGGGATAGAGTGCCCGTGTTTGTATGTAGTTCGTCACAAGATTTTACGCTAATGGAACCAGAAAAATTCTCTGAATGGAAATGGGTGAGTTTTTATGAATATAGAAAAAAGGATTTTAGCCCACAGGTGAAAAAGCTAGTTGTCGATTATATTTCGAGATTGTAGTTTATTTTACACAAAAAAACACGCCGTCTTATTTAATAGACGGCGTTTGTTTTACTTGAGAGACATTCGGCAATTATGCTGGCGATTCTGTTGCACTTTGTCGAAGACTGCCCCTCACAAGTTCATCTTCATTTGGAACAGGTGTTGCGATTGCAGTTGCAAGATCAATTCCGCTTGCGAATAGGATGTTGGTCATGGCGTAGTCAGACATAGGTAGATTCCCATCTAAATCAAGAAAGCCATGTTCGCAGGGCGATATTCTATTATATACATCAGGTTCGTGTTTGCTCCCTGCTTTCAAGAGTCTGAGTCTTGCAAGTACTGTAAAAAGCGCTTTTTCTTGTGACATTGTATCCTTCTGTGGTTGTGTCTAACTCTTGATTGAGAAAGATATCCCACTTTACCACTATGTATATGTTGGGGTCAATATACCAAGGAATACAAAATTGCTTTGTACAGATAGATTCTTTAAAAAAAAGGTGATACATTGAAAAGAGATATACAATTTGACCTTTAACAATTTGGGGGAGACACGAAAATGAAATTTGTTCAAAAAGTATGGCTACGCCTTTTGCGTGGTAATTATAAATGGGCGGGCATTTTGATGTCTGTGTCAATTATTATTCAAGTTATTATTCGAAGTATCTCTCATCTTTTGGGTAAATTTCCGCTTGAAATAGATAGTGGGGATTTTTTCGAGATATGTATTGAGATACTTGTGTTGGGTGTATTAGGAATGTGTGTGCCTTTGCGGAAGAGAAAAGATCTTCATAAAGAGACAGAACACTATCCTACCATGGAACTGGCTGTACAAATCATGGATGGTTTACCATTTGGTTGTGCCATACTTGATCATAAATTACGGTTCGTAGCAATAAGTGAAACCCTTGCAAAAATAAATGGGAAAACTGTAGAGGAGCATATTGGTAAATATATTGGAGACGTTCTTCCTCTTATTACGCCACTTGTTCTTCCGAGATTGAAAAAGGTTCTTGAGGGGATACCTTCGGCTCCTACGGAATTTAAGGCACCTAATCCAAAAAAGAGAGGCGAGGAAAGTGTTTTTCTTGACTATTTTTTTCCTATTCGAATTAAGGGACAACCAGGTGTGTATATAACCGTGCGAGATATAACCGAGGAAGAACTTAAGCGCGAGCAAACTATTCAAGAAGAGAAAATGGATTCGATTGGGTATCTTGCTGGTGGCATTGCGCATGATTTTAATAACATGCTCAGTGGCATATTTGGGTATACTGAACTTTTGCTGTTGGATGAAAAGGATTCAGAAAAAATCAAAATACTGAAAGAGATTATTGCTGTTTCTGAGAAGGCAGCCATGTTACCACAGAGACTTTTGTCTTTTGGTAAAAAAGTGTCAAGTGTGGCAAAGGCGATTGAGCTTAATAAGGTTGTTCATGGAATGTATAAATTATTAAAACCAACCATTGATGCATCAATTGAGTTACAGCTAATGTTTGGAGACGGACTGCATTTGATAGATGCAGATTCAGCTCAAATTGATCAACTTATTATGAACTTGTGTCTTAATGCGGCCCAAGCAATGCCTAAAGGAGGAACATTAAGTATACAAACTAAAAATGTCATACTTAGTGACAAAGAGTGTGCCGCGTATGGTAACCTCTGTCCGGGTGATTTTGTCCAGTTATCTATTACAGATACGGGCATTGGAATGACAGACGAAGTACAAAGGAGAATATTTGAGCCGTTCTATACTACCAAGCAATCTGGTAGTCACCAGGGTTCTGGTCTGGGTTTGCCAATAGTATACAGGATAGTAAAAGAGAATTTGGGATTTGTGCATGTTGTGTCTAGAGTTGATGAAGGGACACGTTTTGTCATCTATTTTCCAAAAGGATCAAAAAAAATGGATAGTGTAATAATGCGTCCATTAGATTGCCGTGGAGATCATAAGGGTACAATTCTTATCGTTGAGGATGAGAAAACGGTGGCGGATGTCCTCGCGGCAATGCTTCAAAGACTAGGGTATAAAACCTTCGTAACAGGTAATGGAAATGAAGGGGTTAAACTATACTCAAGAGAACATACTCAGATTGATGGTGTCATATTAGACATAAGAATGCCGCAAATGGGAGGAAAAGAGGCATTTGAGAAAATGCAAGAAATAAATGGAAGCGTCAAGGCATTATTGACTACTGGCTATGGGCATATTGGACAGGAAGAAGAAATGCTAAATATGGGTGTCAGTGGCATCCTAGACAAACCATACACAATGCAGGCTCTCGCTCATTCCCTGGAAAATCTACTGTCGTAGATCTAAAATTCAAACTGCTCGTTCTATCATTCGATAGACGAGCAGTTTTTCTTTATATTTGCATATATATTGATCTATTTACCACTGCACCCAAAAAAGTGTATACCTATCTACAAAACAAAAACCCTCAAGTCACACGACTTGAGGGTTTGAAATATGTACTGATTGGCTATGCGGTAACAGGTTCTGGCATAGGTTGAACATCTTCCAGCCATACACGCAAACGTCTGAATCCGATGCCAATCAAACCTCCCAAAATAGGGAAGAGAATGAATGCAAAGGTGTTCGGCTCTGGGTAAGAGAACACCATCAGAGAGACTCCTGCTAAACCACCTACTCCAGCAGCGAGGCTTTTGTTGATCGCTAAACCTAACATGATTGTTATGATGACATCAACTGCCAAAATGCATGCAAAGATGACCAATCCCGACACTGCGAGAGTACCCACTAAAATAACGAGTGTCGGTGCAATAAACAAGAAGGACACCAAACGTATTGCGCTCCAAAGTTCTCTTTTGGATATAGAGATTCCTTTTTTGAATTCCATCCACGTGTCCAAAAACGACAGATGATATGTCAATATATTCTCGACACCTTTTCCTCCTTTTTCTTCCCCTTTGAAAATAAGACAAGTGAAAGGGAGTAATATTTTAGATGTAAACACAGAGGCGAAATCCCGTGCAATTTTACCGAGAAAGGCGACAAATCCTGAAGCAATCAAGAAGTAGAACGATAGAACTAATGCTTCACCAAACCCACTTGGAGGCTCACCAAGATGATGTAGAAGAGCACTCAGTGCCCCAACACCTAAAAGCACTGGTGTTATGAAAAGACAGAAGATGAGTATAACTGTTCCCATGAACAGAGCTTCCCCTGCCCATTTGTATAGTCCAGGGTAACGTGATTTCGAGAATGTGATTTCGGATGTAAAAAAATCCTTATCAATTTCTCGAAATGCTTGACATGCTTTTCTGGGATTGCAGGCTATGACGCCGATAGGGAAGGCCAAAAGGCAATATACCCACGAGTCATATCTGTAACAAAGAAGACCTGCGATTATAACCCCGATTGCACTACCAAAAAAAATTTGGATTACGTAATCAAAATTCTCAAAAAAAAATACCCTTAAAATAAGTCAATTTGAACGGCTCAATACACTGAGCCGTTCAAGAAAAACAGAAAAAGAAAAAATGTGCAACACTTGGTGTTGTACATTTTTTATTTCATTTCTTAAATGCGAGGCTTTTTT
>NVTD01000061.1 GCA_002401445.1 Candidatus Wolfebacteria bacterium
GCAGAAAAATAATTCACTTTTTTAGAATATATTTGTTTATTAAAAATATTTATTGTACCTTTGTAAAAATTTATAAAACTAAAATTATGAAAAATATATTGATATTGATATTGATAAAACTAAATAACGATCTTTCTTCTATCTTGACCATACTTATTAATATTAATTAAAACTTAAGTAAACTATGAAAAGTAATCATTTAAGGAAATTTATTAAACAAAGGACCAGAAAAGGAGTCCAGAGGAATATTCTTTTTATCTACATGATGTTTCTTTTAACTGGTGGTGGATTTTTCTATTATTTTAACCATTTAATTAATTCACCACCGGTTTATATCACCATACCAGAAGAGATATATATAGATACCACCCTTAATCATGATTTATTTTTATACTCTATTTCCATATATGAATCTGGTAATAGTTATAGAACGGTTAATCGTTTGGGTTATTTAGGTAAATATCAATTTTCTATTTCTACCTTAAAAATGTTAGGCATAAATTGTACACCACAGGAATTTATCAACCAACCACAATTACAGGAACACGCTATGGACTTATATTTAAGATGGAATAAAACTAAACTGAAGGATTATATTGGAAAATATCAATTTACTTATCGTTATGGTATTTACATAACAGAGTCTGGACTTCTAGCAGCATCTCATTTGGGGGGTGTCGGAAATGTAAGAAGATTTTTAAGAAATGGCTATATATTTGAGGATGCAAACGGGACACCTATTACTTTATATATGAAAAAGTTTTCCGGTTATTCACTTGAATTTAAATAGTTATTATTAAGAGTTGACTTTTATATTGTTTTTATTTATCTTTATTTTTTAACTAAATTGATTAAAAAATGAATTCACCTATTAAATATTTTGGGGGTAAGGGAACTATGTTTAAAAATATTATTTCTGAGTTTCCTATTGAAGGGTCTTATGATACTTATATTGAACCATTCGGAGGTTCTTTCTCCATTGGTTTAAAGAAAGAGGAAACAGAGATTGAGATTTATAATGATATGGAACAGAACGTTTATTCTCTCTATAAAGTTTTATCCGATAAAGATTTATTTGATAAATTTAAACATAAATGTGATTTATCTTATTACTCTGAACAACTTAGAAAGGAATTTAAAGAAAAACTTAAATGTGACACTTTAAACATTGTTGATCGTGCATATTATTTCTTTTATGTTAATAGAACATCTAGAAATGGAATAGGTGGACTTAATCTTTCTACTACTATCAGAAGAAAAATGAGCAAATCTACTTCTGATTTTCTTTCTGCTATTGATAGATTACCAGAATTACATCATAGACTATCTAAGGTAATTATCCTTAATCGAGATGGCACTAGTTTAATTAATAAACATAATAGAGATAATGTTTTTATATACTGTGATCCACCGTATGAACAATCTACACGAACTAGTACTCGATATAAAGTTGATATGGATAATGATGGACATAAGGATTTTATTAAAACAGTTATTAATTCTAATGCAAAAATATTAATATCAGGATATGATTGTGAATTATATGATACTTTATTAGATAACGGTTTTACTAAAGTACAATTTGATGTTCGTACTGTTGATGGTAAGGGAAGACCTAAAACTAAAGTAGAGACTCTTTGGAAAAACTACTAGGTTATATAAATTATTGCAAGGTGGTGAAATAGGAAAATACTCCAGATTGTCTCTTTGGTGAAGAGTATAAGGAAAATCATTTTTTAATGATATAACTTCTTCTTGTAGGTTCGATCCCTACCCTTGCAGCTAAAATAATCATATTAAATGTTTACATATTTATAATTTTGTTTTATCTTTATTATATAAACTAAAATTATGAAAGTATTGGAGGGGTTAAACAGGTGGTGTCTTGATTCGGAGGATGATAGAACCGATATTGGGTTATATGGATTACCCTTTAAGGTAAAAAATGAAAAGTATGTTACCTTTAATTATTTTGATTATAATAAAAAGGATGTAAAAAAATCTCTCAGACAAGATAGAATTGAAACCGATAAGTATCTTCTTGAATTTATCTCCCCCATTTTAATAAAACACAACATTTACCAGTTTAATACCGTTGATACCCCTAATAATGATTCCAGAACACAAATTTGGAAATATAATTCTGATGGTAAATGGTTCACAAATATTGGACAACTAAAGTTTGATTTTTAATTTTTCCTTATCTTTATGGTATTTATATATGACATACAATAATAGGGGTGTGTAAAAAAAAAATTAATTATGAAATCATCATTAACACTACAAGAACAAATTAATAGGATAAAACTTCTATCTATAGATAAACAAGAACTAAACGAGAATATCATTATAGACAAGGGTTTCATGTCTTTTCCTATGGATGAAATGAAAATAAAACCTTTTCTTATTAAACTTAAAAATAGAGTAGGGAGGGATAAATATGACTCTATGGTATCTAATCAACAAGAAAGGGATGATAATAGATATCATATCACAATCCTAAATCACATTGAAATAAGGAAACTGGAAAAACAAATTGAAACACCTCAAATCAAAACAGAACCTAAATTATTAGGTCTAGGTGTTGTTAATGAAGGTTTCGAACAATCTTACTATGTTATTGTAGACTTTCCAGAAGTAAATGATTATAGACAATGGTTAGGTCTTGATAAAAAGGATTTGCATATAACCTTAGGTTATACCAATAAGGGTATAATGAATGTCAAAAAGGATAAAAGTACATTAATAAATTAAATTATGGGGTTAAAGAAAAACGTACAATCTATATTATCAGGAATCATATTGGGCATGTCCAGTGCTGATAAGAACATACTTAAAAGTATGTTAGACGGGGAAGATAGTGGAACATTACAAGCAACACATAATACACAGTATTCACCCACCAAACTATTACAAGGATTTCAAAAAGGAGAACTACAAGAACAGTATCGTGAATGGTTCTATAGAGTCTTAGAACGTGCTGATGAAATTGCTATGGAAACAGTTGATATTGCAACTGGTAAATCACAAAGACAATTATTAACCGAAGAATTAGAATTACGAGGAGGTAAGGGTATAGAAAACATTATACCTTGTAAACCTATTGTAAGTGACTCTGCAGATGTTTATTATCCTGTTAGATCAAATGGTAAGGTGGAATCATACTCAGAACAATTATATGTTAGGTCATTAGGTGGTGAGAAGAAATCACTTGAGTTCCATGTTGATGTTCATTCTTATAAACATGTTTTAGAGAATATTAAAACAAGAGGTAATGTTCTTAATGATTTAAGAAATACAACTCAAATAGAATTTGATAAGGTTATATTTGATAATGAATTAACAACTTATGTTGACCAACCATGTAATTATCTTGTTAATTATTCTGAATTTTATATGTCAGAGAATCCAGGATATTTTGTGATTAAGTTTATAACAACTTGATTTTGCTAATATTCTAGATATTTATAATAAAACTTAGAAATTATGACCTGGAAATCGATTAAAGAAAAAATAAGTACTTTCATTTCTGACATGTTTAGAGATAGTGGAAAGAATGGGGAAAGAACTGAAAAATATTCCTCAACCAAAACTATTAATTGGTTATTTGTTGTATTTACTTTGGCACATATTGGTGTAAGTTTAAAGATAATGTATGTTAATAAAACTATTGATCATGTATTGTTGGCTGAATTATTAACATTTGTGGCAGGGATTATGGGAATTAAAGGTTATGTTAGTGTTCAAAATGGAAAAAATGGTAATTCTAAACCAAAAAAAGAACTTTTAATTGACTAAAAGTAAATTATTTTACTTTAGGGGTTGTTTTTTTAAATTATATTACTTATCTTTATAGAAATAATTATTTTATAGATGGCACCAGAAGGTAGGTGTAATGTGGGGAGATGTAAAGACACAGTTATAAGTGGTCCCCTATGATTATAATGAACAACTTTACATATAAGGTGACTATACATGTGACAAAAGTCTAGTATGGGAGGCATCCCTAAGATTGAGACTACGGTCAAGAATGAAAACGTACAGGTAAATCAAGCCTGAATCATGTCAAATCCTTGTTCTATAAGATAATTTATAAAAAATAGTAATACTATGAAAGATTATACATACAAAATATCAGAATCAGGAACTGCATATGTAATTAAGGTATCCGGTGGATATGATATATTTTTTAGTTCACCAATTTCAAAGGGTAAGGAATATATGGATAGGAAAGTGAAGTCAGTGGTGAAAATGGATGAAGAGAATGGTATAACTGAATATAATTGTAAAGTAGAGTCCATTACTAATAATAAAGAAAGACAAGAATTCATAGATAAATGGATGACTAAATTTAAAAATGGAGAAAATTATAAAGAAGACAATGTTAATAATTAGAAAAAGAAAAAAGGAGAATGTTACCGATAAACATTATATCAACAATATGTTAAAACGTTTTAAACGTAAGGTAAGAGATGTAAGACAACTTAATCACCTTAGAGAGAATGAGTTTTTTACTAAACCTTCTGATAAAAAGAGAGAGGAAAAACAAAAGAATATAATGACAATTAAATATAAAGATAAAAATAATGAATATTAACAATTTAAAATATAAAAGTTATGCCAGGTAAAAAACAACATAAAGGAATCTTCCACACCAAAGTAAATGAATTATCAATCTACCAATTAATACAAAGACCTCAATTTACCAGGTCACATGTTGATGAGATCACTAAAACTAGGGAAGGTTCTACATCTTTCAATATTTATAGAGGAAGAACTAAGCTAGAATCCAAGAACGGTATGACCGAAGCAATTAAATTTGCAGAAAAATATAAGTTTGAAATAACCAAAAAGAAACAAAGAAAATTAGGATTAATAAAATGAAAAAATTAATGGTATTATTTATTACGTGTGTGTTTTTAAGTTCATGTGTACAAGATAAGTACGTTTGTGGCTCGAAGAGTCAACATAAATCACGTAAGAGTAAAATGGGAAAAATGGCACCCAGAATGATGAGTAAATAATATTTAACTTTTTAAATCATAATAATTATGGGACAATATTCATTATGATACCTGACATTTTTGCTCAACAAAACCCATTAGAATTTAATAGACAGCCTAAATAAAATAATTATTATTGAATAA
>NVTD01000062.1 GCA_002401445.1 Candidatus Wolfebacteria bacterium
TCGACAACTGCCCGTATGTACCTCCCCGCCTTCACGTACCTCCCATCCTGGCGGAACCCGTCACTAGGAAGATCGTCGAAACGAGCTTCATATGCGGGCTCTCCGTCTGGTTTGATGTGGAACGCTTTACCACCCTTTTCCGCGACGGCAACTCCGTCGACAAAGGGGTGCACGCGGGAGTAACCGAGGTGAAGGAAGCTTGCCGTGTTGTTTGTGGGTGGATTTTTCATAATCGTATCTTTCTGTACTGGTGTTCTATGGCACACCTGGTTAAAGCCGGGTTGGTTTATTTTATTTTAAAGATCAAACTCTATGAATCTTCAATCTAAATTGAAAACTCAATAAAGTGGGTAATGATTTTTGATGTCATTACCCAACCAAATTATTCGACCGTATAGCTCCGAGAGCAGTTCTCCAAGTAGTCTGCGAATTTTTTGGACTCTTTTGATGCCGCTTTAAGAATTTCGGGAGGTAGGTCATCGAATGAGGTTATAACAAACAATGACTTGTTCAGCTGTGGACCGTGTCCAGTGTTGTGAATAGGGACAGGCCATTTCATGAGCCAGATAACCTTGCCTTTAACTTGACCAGATTCGATTGCACAGGTGACTGCGTCTTGGATAACTTGTACCAGTTGACTGCTGTTTACACAACAAGGGCAAAGGTCTATTTTTTCATTTCCAAACATACAGATAAGGTATCCTTGGTTATTTTTTGTTATTAGGAAAATAGGAATAACCGACAGGCCTAAATGTCTAATATTAAGTAAATATCTAGTAACAAATTGAATTTTTGTTGTTGTCATAATCGTATCTTCCTGTACTGGTGCATTGTTTGGGCGCACCTATTTAAAGCCCGTTTGGTTTATTTTAAAGATCAAACTCTATGAATCCTCAATCGAAATTGAAAACTCAATAAAGTGGGTAATGAGTTTTTATGTCATTACCCAGAAAGTTTTACAGGTGACTTTCAACTGGGTGGAATGTCAGCATTTACTCGGTGAGTATGCTGATATATCTCAACGTGGTTGAAATGGTTGAATTCCATGCATTGCTAGGCAGTAAAGTTCATACTCTCGCCATGATTTTTTATTATGTTCAGCAACCATAGCACCAGGAAGGTAATGAAGAGTGATTGAATTTAAAGAAATAGCAAATCTAATCGCCTGAAATTTCTCCCGAATGAGAAATTGTTGAATTAAATCGAGACATGGCTCAAGGTGATTAAATTGGAATCTCGTACTCCTAATTGTTACTTCCTTAGGGAGGTAGTAACAATCGCCGGATAACCGTTCCCCGTACTCTCCAACTAAAGTGCAGAGAAAAGTGCAGAGATTTTTCGCTAGCGTGCTGGTAATTGATACAATCAGCTCTTTTAGAAGGACAATTTCGACACCACGATTGATATTTCTGTAGATAGACTCGTCATCAGTGGTCACTACTTCTACTCTAGGTCCAAACTCGGAAAAAATACTGACTGTCCTTTTTCCATGTCGTTCATCAAACAAATATATTTCTCCATTAAAATTACTTGCACTCATTTTATTCCTTCCTGTACTGGTGTTCTATGGCACACCTGGTTAAAGCCGGGTTGGTTTTAAATGAACTTAAATCTGACTATATTATAGCGTGTATGTCAACATCTGTCAAAGAAAGGTCATAAAACATGATGCTGTAAAGAGCAGTTAATGGCTATAAATAAGGCTTAGATAGAAACTGATGAAAAGTCATCAAAAATATTGACTATTTCTATACCATTGCTATAATAGGTAGATGGAGCATCTCATTACTTCCCTAGTGCAAGCTGGGCTTAATCAAAAAGAGGCAAAGGTATACATAGCCTTGTTACAGCTGGGTAAGAATTCTGCCTATGCTATATCGCTTAAGTCAGGCCTAAAAAAGCCAACAACCTACGTGATTTTGGACGATTTAATGAAAAAAGGCCTTGTTTTAAAGATTCCACGTGCTAAAAAACAGCAATTCATAGCAAAACCTCCAGAAGAGTTCTTTGCTGCTGCAGAAGAACGGTTAAGGACTGCAAAACAGGCTTTGCCAGAATTGCAGTCGATTACACGTGATCGAGAGTCTGCTACAAAGGTATTGTTGTTTGAAGGAATGAATGGGATGCGAGAAGCATTGTTCTATAGAATGGATGAATTAAAGAACAGCAAAGATATTGGATTTTGGGCAAGAGGAGAAGGTCTTTCGGGGGATTATTTAGATTTAGCAACGGAGTGGAACACAAAGAGAGAAAAAAATAATATCTCATTAAATGGTATTACTCCAGATACTCCATTTATACGTAAGTGGATTACGGATAATTCTCTAAAGCATGGAATGCATTTGGTTCCATTAGAGGATTACTCTTCACAAGTGTCACTCGATATAACAGACAAGTTTGTACGTATTGCAGATGCACATTCAATGCAAGCAATCATTATTGAAAATGAAAAAGTAGCAGGAATGTTTAAGCAGATATTTAATATTGTAATGGAGAAGTATAAGAACCCATCCACAATCTCACCGCAATAATCACAAAAGAAGCTTGTCGACTGAGAACTACGAAATTTCCACTACACACCATCTATTTCTCCTCAACAATGTTCACATTGCTTCGTCAAAATATATACCGTGTAGCACCAATTTCGATAATTTCAGCACGACATGAGATAGTGGAAGGGTTCTAAGGAAGTAAAAAAGTAGAAAGTATACAAAAACAAAACCGCCGTACAGGATTTTTTAGTATTGTATCGAGTATTACTCGATCGTTACCGGAGGAGCAGAAACAAACATACCGCAATCAACATAGGGTATTGTTTGATCCATACCACCATATTCAAGACGTGTTCCGTCGCCACGTATGATACCAGTCGCAAGATTGCCATCATCCATAGAGTCATCAATTGATTGTGCGTATGTGCCAAGTTCACCCATGGAGATAGAAAAAGTGAAACCTACAGAAGGATGATGATGCCACGTATATGTGCCACCCCACGGAAGTCTTGGCCATTCTATATAGGGCTCTGACCAAAAAGCTTCGGTATAGTCTTGCCAGTGGTTGTCAAAGCAAGGATAGACATCTTTATCATCAAAATAAAGAGCGAGCACAAGTGATAATTGTTGTAAGTCAGAAACAACTCGCGATACTTTGGCTTTGTTGCGCGCACCATCAAGACTTGCAAATACAATAGAAGAAAGAAGACCAATAATAGAAATCACAACAAGTAATTCAATAAGGGTAAATCCGAAGTGTTTTGTTTTTCCCCGCATCATGTTGTTTGCAGTATAGCATCTTGAAATTTGCGATGCTAAGAATCCTTTTTAATCTCTAGATGAGTGCGTTTATATAAAAAACAACCGCCTGTAAAAAAGGCGGTGTGTGTTTACATTAATAATGAGAGCTTAAAATAAACTCTTGACTCCAAGTTGTAGAGCATCCTCAACTATCTCAATCGGGGTGAGGTCAGGGGTTCGTGGGAATTCCACCCAATCAATTTTTCCTTCCCTCTTACCGGTGATGGAGAGGTGCCGATGTGTGTAAGCAACACCACCTCGTGTAAGAACACTACGAACATATGCTACTCTACGTAGGCATTTATGGCAGTGGCTACACTCAATGGTTACTTGAAATAATACACGATCCTTGTACACAAGTACCTGGCGTTCATTATCCCAATGACTTACATTAACCCATATTAAATGGGGTTCCTCCGAGACGGGTATTTTATCCGTCATAGTTATTCCTTTCTGTTTGGTTAGAGAATATCTCCTTCGTGGAGATATAAGTACTTTCTATATTAGCATAGAAATTGTATATGTCAATTATTTTTATAAGACAAAAGAAAACCGCCTTTTGAGGGGCGGTTTTTTGTGAAAGTTTTAGACGTCAGTCACGGTTGCTTTCGACCGAGTGATTTAATCACTGTTCACATTAAGCGTAGTATTTTAGTAGAATCTGCCTCCACTACCCCCTGGAGTATAGTGATCACCCCAGGAATACCCATCATGGGACTGTGACCCATACGACTCGTCTTCGTCTTTATTCTTTTGGTCGTCGAATTTCTGAACACTCACACCGTGGGCCATGCTTGGTATACGTCTGAGTATGCTGAGCATTTTCTCTTTCAAGGTAACAATCTTCTTTGTCTCAGGAAATGAGATGCGGATTGCGATAAATATACATCCGGGGGATTTTGCAATTTCTTCGCAAATAACCCTAATAGCAGCGCACCCCTCTATTTCTTTGTCGGACAACTTAGAGGAATCATTATCCAACATCAACTTATAGGTTTTTTCGCAACCCATAAGGCTGGCGTTACGGTATATTTTGACTTCAGCAGACTTTTTTTGGTTACTCATATTGTGTTTTTGCGGTATCGTTCCCCGCGGACGTGCCTGTTTTTAAACGGTTGGCAAACGTTCGCCGAGACTACTACCAAGTAGCCACAGCCAGGAAGTCTTGATTTTCAAGACCTTTTGGCTATGGCTACTATTGTCGTTTCAAAGAACTACTGTTTCGTCCTTTCGGACTCATCAGGACAAGTACGCACTTGCCTACAGTGAGAGTTTTAAGGGTAACTCTCGAACCTGGTAGAGGTACTGCTGTTTAACTAGTGCCACTCGTGGCCAATATCCCTGTCCCACTGCCGGTGTTCAACCTCTCTTGTCCAGCATTCCGAAGGAGATAGGTGCTCTCTACTTTGTGTTGGAGGTTTCTCGGACGGAAGCCCAACAGATTCTTCAGTTTTTTTACCCGTAGCTATCTCATAATGTGAGACTTTTACCATCGATTTCGTCTCGATCAAACTACAGTACAGAATCGTACTAGTGAAGATTTTGCGAAACTCCTTTCCGGGCATGTTGTGACTTAAGATGGTATCTATTTTTGAACAAAGATTATCGAACTCCAAAAATAAACCTTGGCTTTTCCATATTGGATTCAAAAGCTCAGTATTTTTAGGTTCAAACCTTAATTGTGAGTATTTCAGATCATAACTTGATCTCCACGTGACAAGGACG
>NVTD01000009.1 GCA_002401445.1 Candidatus Wolfebacteria bacterium
GACATTTCCCAATGTGGGTCTTTCTGTACACAATACAAAACGCGCAATGCGATATTATGCCAAACTGGAAACCGCTTCCTGTTTAGAAGCCATGGCGCAGTGGCCCAAACAGAAAAACACAACAGCGCGGCACGAAACTGTACTGGCGGACGACCGTCACGAACGCCCTGTCGCTTCTGGCGCGCTTGCTGCGACCGCAAACGAAACAACTTTGGCAGCCACAGGATAATTACAGGCTGAGGAAATCTCTTCCCATTTTATCTTCAATTTCCACAACCCAAATATCTGAATCGAAACGAGCCTCTGACTCAATGCGTGACGAAATCTCGCCGTCTTCGACGTCGAGCAACAACACTTCGAATTGGCGCGTTCCTCGCTGTTCATCATCATAAAAAGATTGTGGTGCCGGGCCCCACAAACTGGAAAAACCGTCCAGTTTTGTAGTTATTACAAAAATCGTTCCCGCCTCCGATGACCCACTGCGCACAACGGCTGCAAAGGCGCCTTGCCCGGAGACCCTGCGACAAAGAGCTGAAACCCAAAATTGCGAAGTGACTCTCATAAAATCAGGTTTGTTTAAATGCGCCAATCTCAAGCAGTTTCTTAAAAACTGATTGGCTTGGTTGCCCGGTGATTTTCATTCCATAGTCCAGCTGGAAGCTTTAATATTACTAACGTCACCCAAAATACGGCTCACGTCGCCAAGAATATTCGTAACCATTCCCCAAATTCTGGTCACATCGCCAGTAATAGTAGAGAGAGTACCTGTCAGACTTGAAATATCTCCACGTATGTGACTGATGTCTCCTCCGAGACTTTTATCCATGACTCCTGTCAGGTTACTGATATCACCAAAAATTCCGGTAATATCTCCAGTTAGATTCGGATTGATAAACCCGAAAACACCATTAATCCGTCCGATAATTCCAGTAATAACACCATTAAGTCGTTTATCGACAAAGCCGATAAGTCCCTTTACATGCCCGGTGAGATTACTGATGTCACCTTGTATTCCTGAAAAGTCACCAGTGAGACCTGTAAAGTCTCCCCATACCATTGGGTGTAATCCCGTGACTCCTGTACCTACGTTTAGTTGTTCTCTTAATGCACTTCTTAACATGATTCCTCCTAGGAAATAAAACACAGGTTATCCATAGGATAACCTGTATGTGTTTTTTTGTGTTTCAGAATACTATGCAACTCTTTGCGCGAAGTCTTCTTCACACGAGAACTTTTTCTTTTCGAAAACTGCCCTGTCCACTTCACCCTGACAAGTCAGCATACTGACATCGTCTTCATATCCCGTGAGATTTAAAGAGACGCCCTCTGGTACATCACCCCATGATCCAGTTACATCGCCACAAAGGTTCGAGAGTGATCCGACAAGATCATGTCGTTTGAATCCACTCATATTGGGACCAATACGACCTGTGTTTTGACTGAAGTCACCTCCTTCAATTTCGATGAAGTCACCATTCATCCACTTAATTCCAGTGACATTACTGGTGTTGAAACACCCAGATGGTATTAAACTTATCATAGTTTAGTTCTCCATATTTGGTTTTTTAATTTACAATGTTTAATTAAACGGTATCAGATTAAAGCGATTCTGTCAATTGAATTCGCTCTGGGTTACGTATCGTAATATCTACCACGATTGCTGACACCACTGGAAAAAATCTCGGGTGATGATGGGATAAAAGTAGACTTGACTTTTCTTATATTTAGTGGTATTTTAAATTTGGTTTTTTAATAAACAAATCCAACGAAAGATATATCAAATGCCAACTCTATTGAATGACATCGTACCACCAACATGGAAGCATTTACGGAACAGTCTTGCTGCCGCTGACTTAGTAACTCTTGAGGATTGCGCAAGGAGAGAGCATGATCTATTGGATCTTGATGAGATAAATGAACAGACAATCCAAGCTTTAAAGGAACACTGCTTTAAGCAAGGTATTCCTTGGGGTGATATGCGTGCGGAAATACAAAGGCTAGCTGAGCACATTAAGAACCGTCACCCACGCGTTTCTGATGGAGATTTATTAAGCGTTGCAACCGTACTGTTTTGGGAAAACTGTGATACGTCCTTAACGGATGATCCACTCTTCTAGAATTTTAAAATTCAAACTCTACTTGCCAAATAGTTTAGCAAGTAGGGTTTTTTATTTGCCTAAAGCATCCTCCTTTGCAATAATCATTGCTTTAATACGCATAGTTGAGACAACGGCGTCACGAGCTTGCTCTTCAAGACGTCCGCTAATAAATCGAATGGTTTCTTTTAGATTAGGTATCATTGTGTTCTCAAGAGCGCTTGCTCGACGGCGTGTTTTTTCTATTTCAACAGCCATGTTTTCAACAACCTTTTCCCGCTCAGCAAGTTTAATTAGAGAAGGGAAGACTTCATCGAGTGACATAACAGCGCTGTCCAAATCTCCTGATGTTTCAAGGAAGCCATACGAAAATAGAGAGCCCTCCTTTTTTAGATTAAAAGTTGGTATTGGAACGGACATAAGAGTCTTCTCAGTAGCTTCAATTTCAATAGTTGCGTTTGGCAGCATAAAAGCGGATGCAATTGATTTTCGACGCATCATTGTACTTGCGCGAGTGTAGGACTTGAATACTTTAGCCAATCCACTCTCAACCTCAATTCGTAAATCTTTTACCTCTGATATCACCTCCATGAATTTTTTCATCAATCCATCACGTTTATCTTTCAAAAGTTTATGACCACGATTAGCCATCTTAAGTTCTCGCTTAAGATTAAGAAAATTTATTCGTGTTGGATTAACTTTTAGTATCATGGTGCAGTATTTAGTAGATTAGTATTTAGTAGCTTAGTATTTGGTAAATAGTAGATTAGTATTTAGAAGTGCTCTATCTACTATTTACTAATTACTAACTACTGTTTAGGTAAATATTTATCGACAAGTTCTTTTTTAACTCTCTTCAAGCTTTCCCTTGGGACCATAGTAAGAAGTCTCCATCCGATATCGAGAGATTCTATAACACTACGATTTTCGCGTTCTCCTTGATTAATGAACTCCTTTTCAAATGCCTCTGCAAATTTGAGGTGATCCTGATCGCTCTCAGACAGGGATGCCTCCCCAAGAACAACAGACAATTCGCGTGCTTCTTTTCCAATAGCATACGCTGCAAATAATTGATCCTTTAGTCCAGCGTGATCCTCGCGTGTTTTATCAGGACCAACTCCTGCTGACCATAGCCGAGACAGAGATCCTTGCACATCGACAGGAGGAAATATACCTTTTGTATTGAGATCTCGAGAAACAATAAACTGTCCTTCTGTAATATATCCAGTAAGATCGGGAACTGGATGAGTCTTGTCATCGTCAGGCATAGATAGGATAGGTATCTGTGTGATACTTCCTTTTTTACCCTTCACGCGTCCCGCACGCTCGTAAATTGTTGAAAGGTCTGTATACATATATCCTGGGTATCCACGACGTCCTGGTACCTCTTTTCTCGCTCCTGATACCTCACGAAGAGCTTCACAGTAGTTCGTCATATCTGTAAGAATCACGAGAACATGCATACCTTTTTCAAATGCAAGATACTCTGCAGTAGTCAGCGCAAGTCTCGGTGTTTGAATACGCTCAACAACAGGGTCAGCAGCAGTATTAAGAAATAGTACTGAACGTTCAAGAGCTCCTGTACTTTCAAATTCTTTTCGGAAATATTCAGCCTCCTCAAAAGTCACACCCATAGTTCCGAACACAATAGCAAACGGTTCACCGGTTGTTACTGACGCTTGTCTGGCGATTTGCGCAGCAAGACGTGCGTGCGGCAATCCAGCGCCAGAGAAAATAGGTAATTTCTGACCACGGACAAGTGTGTTCATAATATCAATTGATGAAATTCCTGTTTGGATAAAGTCATCAGGGAATTCTCGTGAGTACGGATTAATCGCTGCCCCAGAAATATCCACCTTTTTCTCAGCAATAATCTCTGGACCACCATCGAGTACGTCACCACCACCAGTAAACACTCGGCCAAGCATGCTGGTACTCACACCGATCTTTGCGGTCTCACCTTTGAATCTAATCTTTGTACCTTCAGTTTGCAAACCTGCTGTTGGTCGAAACATCTGGACCACCGCCTTGTCACCTTTTACATCAAGGACCTTTCCAACACGTACTTTTTTTTCTCCAGGAACAGACACTTCCACGAGCTCATCATAGGTCACTCCCTCAACACCACCGACCACGAGCAACGGACCTGACACGGACTCCGCGGTTTTATATTCCTTTGTAACTATTTTATTAGTTTTCATATTTATTTTGTTACCGCTACTAGTCCAGTAATACTTTCAGATACTTTAGCATCAAACGTATCATATGCACCCATATCATCAGGACTAATGTCCTTCAACTTTGGAACTTCCTTTAGTATTTCAAGTTTTGCAAAATCACTGTATTCAAATTCATCTCGAGAAACTACTTCTTTTCCAATAGTAAGAATACTCATGATGCTTTTCAGTATTCGGTACTGCTTCATTGGTGGTGTGTATGAATCATCCTTATCGAATGCATTTTGAAATAGGAAATCCTCTCGAATCATACGTGATACCTCAAGTGTTAGCTTTTCTGTATTTGAAAGTGATTCCATTCCAACCAACTTTACAATTTCTAGAAGCTTTGCCTCTGCCTGCAATAGTGTGAGTGCACTTGCACGTACTTCAGGGAAATCTTCCGCAATTTCTTTTCGCCAATATGCTTCTAAGTTCGGCACATACAAAGAATATGAAGTCAGCCAATTAATAGTAGGGAAGTGTTTTTTATACGCAAGGGCTGAATCAAGACCCCAGAAACATTTGGTCACGCGGAGAGTTGCTTGAGAAACAGGCTCTGAAAGGTCTCCTCCTGGAGGACTCACTGCACCGATCACTGTCAGTGCACCTGTTCTATCTTCAGTTCCTAAACATTTCACCACTCCGGCACGCTCATAGAATTCTGCAGTACGACTTGATAAATATGCAGGATATCCTTCTTCACCAGGCATTTCCTCCATTCGTCCAGAAATCTCACGCATAGCCTCGGCCCAACGACTTGTTGAATCTGCCATAAGTGCAACAGAGTAACCCATGTCTCGATAGTACTCCGCAATAGTTATTCCAGAATACACACTGGCTTCACGAGCTGCTACTGGCATGTTCGAAGTGTTTGCAATAAGTATCGTTCGCTTCATCAGTGCTTCACCAGTGTTTGGGTCAATCAATTCAGGGAATTCATTAAGAACTTCAGTCATTTCATTTCCTCTCTCTCCACACCCAACATATACGATTACTTGTGCATCACAATATTTCGCAAGTGATTGCTGTGTCACGGTCTTTCCTGAGCCAAAAGGACCAGGGATAGCAACTGCTCCACCTTTTGCAACAGGGAAGAATGTATCGATTGAACGTCCTCCTGTTATCAATGGCTCTGATGGGAAGATTTTTGTTTGCTTTGGTCGAGGAACACGAATTGGCCATTTTTGTAACATGGGAATGTCCAAGTCTCCTTCAAAAGTTTCAATGACTGCAATTGTTTCTGTAACATTAAAAGATCCACTCTTAACCTCCTTTACCTTTCCAGATATTCCTGGAGGAACCATAACCTTGTGCATGATCAATGAAGTCTCTTGGACCTCACCAAGTATGTCACCTCCAGATACAAGATCTCCTACTTTAGCAACAGCAGTTATATCCCAAGTCCTATCTCGGTCGATTCCATCAACTTCAATACCCCTTGCAATATAACAACTACCTGATTTCTCTTCAATAGTTTTAAGAGGTCTCTGAATACCATCATAAATTGATTCAAGAAGTCCTGGTCCAAGATCTACAGACATTGTTCCTCCTGTTCCATAGACAGGTTCACCTGGTCCAATACCAGCAGTTTCCTCATATACTTGGATTGATGAAATGTCTCCTTTAAGTTCAATGATCTCACCCATGAGTTCTGCATCTCCAACACGCACAACCTCATACATTTTAGGAGCAATTAAACCTTTTGCTTCAACAAGCGGTCCACTTACTCGTGTGATTATTCCTTTTTTCTTTTCTGTATTCATATGATTTTTCTGCTGATAATTAATTTAAAATGTTAGAACCGATTGCTTTCTCTGCCAACCTCGCCAACTTGTTCATACTGACGCCTGTTGCTCCCTCGAACCCGGGAACTGATATGACTGCGGGCAATGATCCAAATGACACTTTCTCATAATCTTCCGGCCGTATGTCTGCAACCAATTTTTCTAATATCACCACTACGGCATATTTTTCTCCAGAGACGTCACTGTTTAAGGTCTTTCTCTTTATGTCTTTCAATAACACTAACGCCTGGTCGCCGGTATCGGCGTGAAGTATTGTGGCTCCGGTCGATCTGAATATTGACGTAACATCAGTTGGACCAATAACCGCCATTTTGTAATTAGAATTAGACATATAATTGACGTAATATAAAACGTAATTCTGCCTCGGGAATACCGGCTTGTTTTGCACGTACAATCGCACGAATAATTTGGATGTGATTCTTCTGTGCAAAGAAATATGCAAATAGGGGAGCGACGGAGAATAAATCTTTTTGAGACTCTGTCTTAAGGAAATTTCCTATGTGTTCTTCTGCCGCTTTATCAATAAGTGTAAATGATCCATTGTCTCTATATTCAGTAATTGCCTCATTCCATTTCTCACTCTTTCCTGCGTATGTTAATAGCGTCTCCAAAATTGTATCCTCAGAAGTAAATGAACGCTTACCGAGAGTTCCTCCCTCTACAAATATTTCTCTAATGCGTAGGTCTTTAAGATGTAGCGATCGGAGGTGTGTCTTTATATTGAACAGATCGATATGCATTTCAACATAGTCCATTGCAAACTTGTTATGAGAATTTTTCGATAATTCTAACAGTGCCTTAAAGTACTGTACCTCTACAACGATATCTATCTCATAGGCAGTTGCCACTGACACCGCCTGTGAATGAGCCTCACTCAAACTCGGCATGTATGTTGAAAGTGTTCCGGATTCAACTGCTTTAAGTAACACGCTTGGAGATAGTGTTCCTGTAGAAAAACAATTAGTTAGGATTTCGTCATGTGTTTGCTCTGCACGAAGTCCCTTTACTATTGTTCTGAGGTTATAGAAGTCGTATTTAATCCAAAGTAGATCAAGCAATTTTGGATCCGGTGCGATTGACGCAAGCAGGTGCTTTGCTTCGGAAACACTGTCGTCTGTTGCGTGAGCAAGATCGCTTTCGTATTTTGCAAGATACGGTGCAAGAAAAGTATCTTGTAAAACTAAGAGTGCTTCGTCTGCATTATTTGCAGTTAGCAGTCTCTCTAAATCAATCTCTGTTAAAAGATTGTGTGAAAGAGCCTGTGCTCGTACTCCTGCATACATGTACTTTGAAGCTTGCATGATCAATTAATTATCCTCAAACAGGATATTAGCAACCGTCACATCTTCCTTTTCTCGTATACCTTTCAAAATACTTCCCAATGTCATGTCGTATTCGAATTCATCACTTACAATACGTAGGCCAGCGCTAAACTCTCCAACGATCACATCCTGAACAGTTATCCCATGAGACTTGCATGCGTCCGCAGTAATTTTCTGTCTATTCTCTGGTGCATATATCACGGCAGTAATACCAGAAGGTAAGTCTCCCAACAACGAGGCTATAAATTTCGCATAATCAGAATCACTTCCTTTCACTATTGTCTCCTCAACCTCAGAGAAAACATCCGTTATTAGAGATGCCTTTTTGGTTCCAATTTTCTTCTTTGCATCTTGAACTGCAAGTGCCTTTATTTTTGAAATATTTTGTTCCAAGACATCAGAAATATCCTCCTGATTTTTCTTGTCTTCAAGATTAATGGCTTCTGCAGCTTTGCTATTCAGATTCTCTATTTCAGAATCTGATTCACTTTGCATTGCGCTCGCAAGTGTATTAGCGTCTTTTATTATTCTCTCTGTAATGTCCGCAATTGCCATACTATTTAATTGATGTAAGTAGAATGAATGTTATTAGGAAACCAAAGATTGCCCATGTCTCGATCATTGCTGAAAGAACCATTGCTCGAGCTACAAGACTTTCATCCTTTGCAAGCATTGCAATACCTGAAGCTGATACACGTCCCTGATAAATTGCAGAGAACAAACATGCAAGAGCAATCGGTATTGCTGCGATTAAGTACAACCATCCTGTCCCAGCGCTAATAACTACTGTTTCTGTGGCACTCAAAATACCAGCACCATTCAAAATCAGAAAGGCGCCTACCAATCCATAAATTCCCTGAGATCCTGGAAGAGCCTGCATAAGCAGAATCTTTCCAAACAGTTCTGGCTTTTCTCCAACAACAGCAGATCCTGCTTGTCCAGCAGCATGCATACCATATGCAGATCCTATGAATCCAAGAACAGCTGCAATAGCTGCTGCAAGAAATACTAAAATAAGTCCAAGTGTTACTTCCATAAAATTATAATTACTATTAACTAAAAACTAAAAACTACCGACTGTCCTATCGTGTAGTAACATAGCGCTCTGTGCGTTTAAATGCTCGGAAATCCTTTCCGGTACTCATCACAAACTTACCGAAAAACTCGACAAACTGCAAGCGAGCGCTATGAATGAAGGCTCCGAGCACATTAACTCCTAGATTGAATATGTGCCCAACTACTAAAATAACGACTGTTACAACTCCACCAACAACAGGTATCATCTCCCCGAGCAAAATTGCAATGAGGTTGATGGAGAACGCCAGCGCTGTGGTAGCAAGCCCAAGCGCAAGTAATCTAGAGTATGACAATATGTCAGAGAAATATCCGACAGAATCATACAGACTGGCCACTCCTTTAAAGGCTTTCATTCCTATACTTTTCTCTTTGCGCCCTTGCGTTAGAACAAGAGATGCAATTGAGAAATATAGGAAATATGTAAACCATTGATCAGTGCCCGGGACTATTCCAAATGCGTGTAGTCCTATTAGAATAATACTTGTAAAGAATAATAGCCATGGAACCTGATCAAGGAGACCAGACACAAGCGCTCCGTTCTTTGCTTCTCTGAATATCTTAAGGATTATTCCAACCATTATCTGTGTAACGCCGAGTCCGAGAGCGAGGAACAACACAGGTATTGGTGTTGCGATAGGATCAAAATATTGAAGAGCAAATAACCATTCAGGTAAGAATGACGGATCGATACCGAGATATCCAGCAAAGAACAATCCGACCGTAGCTGATCCCACTCCACCGAGTAATAGAAGCTGCAGCATTTGCTTTAGTCCTGCTTCAACTCGGAACATAAACAGAATAAGTCCTGTTACTGCTGCTAAAGTAATTCCATACCCAACATCTGTCAGGCAGAGTCCGAAAAAGATAAAAAAGAAAGGTGCAAGAAATGGTGTAGGGTCTAACTCTTTGTATCCGGGAACACCATATAATTTTGTAATCGTTTCGAATGGCTTGATCAATCCTTTATTGGAAAGCAAAACTGGTGGCTCTTCATTTTCAGAAATAACTGCATCTTCGATTGCAAACAGGGTCGTTATCTTTGCAATATCTCTTTCGGTTGAATCCTTTAACTTTCGTGGTATCCATCCTTCAAATGCAACAGTCTCTCCTGTACTATGCGCTGTTTCCACATATTCATGTTTTTCCTTATTCCACAGCATCACATCACTCAATACCTTTAGTTTTTGTAAATATGAGTTTGCGATTGAAACTAACTCACCTTCAGTAGAAGCCTTCCTTTTATCATATTTTAGTATTTCACTTCGCATGCTGAGGACCGCTTCAGATGCAGTACCGAAAAAAGAGGGGAGTGTTACTACATCAATGTGCTTTGCAGCAAAAACTTCATTAACAGACTCAACATCATCATTAAGTACTATTAGTGCCTGGGATACTTCTGACACAACTTCATTATGATAGGGGATTCCGTCCTTAATTAATCTACGTATTGCCTCATCACAATTTTTCCCTTTTATGAGAAGTGTTTTAGTCTCTCTCGTGTGCATGCCTCCATTAATAGGAATACTCAAACGTTGCCAAGGAATTAGTTGTAATTCCTTTTCATGAAGATCCTTCTGTCTCGCGGCTATTGTATTTAAATCTTTCTCCAAATTCTGAACACGATCGATGACTTCATTATAGGAAAATGTATCAAGGAGGTTGTGCACGGACTCCTCCTTCATTAATCTCACATCTCCTTCAATCACAGAACGTATTCCGGATTTCTTACTAGAATATTTTGAAAGAAAGCTAACAACAAACTCTAGGCGACTACTCTCTCTATTGTATTGGAAGGATTGCTGATCACGTTTGATAAGAGATTCACCCAACTTTATTTCAGTTAATTCCATTACACCTTTCTTCTGAAGTAACGAAAGAACATCAGCACTCTTTGTGTGATGTATATATAAACGTACTTTGTCTAGGGTCTCTATGGCCATGTTAATTTAGTTGACTGAGAATATGAGAAACCGCTTTTTCGTGATTACTCTTTGCACTCTCCCTCATACTAGAAAGAATCCCTGTCTCGATGAGCAGAACATCAACGTATTCAGACTTTAAAATGTCTTTCTGTCCCAGTAACTGTGCACTGCGGTCCTCGAGACGCTTTTGCTTATGCGTGTCTTGCAGGGAAGAGTTACTAGCCTTGGCCTCCTCGAAAGACTGCTTTACCTTATCTTTAGCAGTGTTTACTATATTCTCGGCAGCTGTCTCTGCTTCAATGATTTTTTCGATGAAGGTCATAATAGAAAAAAAGCCTCTCGGCATTAATAAAGAGATAGTATACCACATATATACGATGCTGTTGATTGACAGTGGATAGGATTAATGGGGGTATTCATGATAAAAAAAGCCCCCTTGAAACTTCAAGGGGTCCTTGTATAAAAATAGAGAGTTATTTCAAGATATCTGCTTTGCTCTTGAAATTGAACCAGACACATGATCTCTGAATTTCTGAGAAGGTAGATAGTTCACCCACATATCACCAGATGCTCTCGTATTCACCATTGTTGTAAAAATGCTGCTCCTGCTATTTAGAAACATGGCAACCTTTGATCCCAATGGGGCAGCGTCATCACGAGTAACTTGCTTCAAGCAAACGCGTGATTGATTTTTGGTGTTAGAACTTGCATTCGCAATATTCTGAATGAACTCAGCGAATCGTGCGCGATGTTCAGATGAATCCGTAATAATATAGACAAGCTTTGCTCCTCTATCAATTGCAGAAACGATTTTGTCTCCAATTATTTGGAAGCCCGAAAAGGTCCACTCAAACGGAATCTCATCATTTGTACTCAACCAAAACGTATCTCCATCGGCAAGTTCAGAGAAAAGTTTCCTGACCAGAATTCCAAATTTGTCGTATGTAATTTGTCGGCTACACATCTCGTCAATTGTAGAAAAGACAGACGGCATAAGTTGTACGTTTGATTTGCAAGTAGCAGCGCTCCGTCGTGGCCGAGTACAAGTAAACTGATACTTCTGATTCAGTTCATCAAATGACTTCTCACTTACAAACCCAATCTCGATCATCCGCTCAATTGTTACTAGAGGGTAGCGATTAGCAACCATCCAACCTTTTACGGTTCCATTCGGAACATCCAACTGTTGTGCGAGACTATTCAACGTCATGCGTCGATCTTCCAGAATATCTCTTAAATACTCATTCAATTTAATTTTTTCTGTTGTCATAGAAGCTCCATTCGTTTTCTGTCGTTTATGATTTACTGTATGTAACTACGATAAAAATATCACATATATTGTGATGTGTCAATAATTGCCACATTCCGAACTTTTCCGCTATACTATTCCTATATGAAAAAACTCTATTTATCGCAAACAGATAAAAAGATTGCTGGAATATTTGGTGGGCTTGGAGAGCGTTACGAAGTAGACTCGACGGTACTACGTGTTATCGCGATACTTCTAACAATTATCGCGCATATTTTCCCAGTTGTAATCGTTTATCTTATTGCTTGGATTGTTATACCCAAAGAAAAAACAATACACTTCTAGTTAAAAAATGAGCAAATTGCCCGAAAAACGATTTCAAAGAACAATCGAGGACTTTACTTGTGATCACTGCAGTGAACCTATTATTGGTGATGGATATACAAATCATTGTCCAAAATGTCTCTGGAGTAAGCACGTGGACATACATCCCGGTGATCGTGCATGTAAATGTTACGGCCTCATGAAGCCAATAGGTGTAGAAATCGTTAGGGGAGAGCACGATATTGTTCACAAATGTGTCACCTGTAAGGAGGTAAGACGCAATCAAGCTCACCTGAACGATGACTTCAAGATATTGCTCAAAATAGCAGAGTCTCAAGAGGCGGAATGATGGCTCAACATAGCCCTGTATTGCCCATTTTGGGGCTATAAATGCTTGACAATATAGCGTCATATGCTATACTATTGCCATCTCTGGAGTCACCAGGGATTTTCTTTTTACTAATAGCAGGTCTCGTGTGCAAGTCTTTGAAAGGAACTTGCTAACTATCTCATGTCGATCTGAAACTTTTACAATTTTTAGTGAGAATCATATATTTTGACGAAGCAATGCCACTAGTATTGTTGAGAAGAAATAGATGATTCGTAACAAAAATTTAGAAATTTCAGTCGGCAAGTATACTACGTTGAGATAGTTAGTGAGTTCCTAGGAGAAATACACATCCGACCTACTCTATGCCTATAGCAATTCTTACATCACTATTCTTACTAATCAACGCACACAATCCTGGATACCATAGTGTTGCAATCGCAATCACACCGGTAGAGGAAGTACTTGAACAAAAGAAAATTGAAGTGAATACACCCGCAAGTGTACAACGTGAAGTTGAGGAATATTTTTCAGATATTCCTATAATGACGCGAGTTGCATTTTGCGAGTCAAGCTATCGTCAACACGATAAGGACGGAAACGTTCTTCGTGGAAAAGTAGATACACGCGATGTAGGTGTCATGCAAATTAATGAGCGATACCATTTAGACAGAGCTGAAAATCTCGGACTCGATATTCACTCAATTGAGGACAACATGCTTTACGCACGTTACCTCTACAACGACCAAGGTCTAGCACCTTGGAAGTCATCAGCCAAGTGTTGGGCAAAATCGCCTGAACTTGCGTTGGGATAAATAATAAAAAAGACCACCCAGCAATGGGTGGTCTTTTTTATTACGAATTGCGCACTAAACTTATAAATGGTACAGTTTTGAAAGAGTCTCATATATAGCATATGTGATATGACTCGGTTGGCTTACCTCTGAGATGCCCCAAGTAACCAAGATGCGATTTTAGTACATTTAACAAAAAACCGGTTCATTTACTTTGAGGAATTATGCGAGCAATAGCTTGCTAAACACAATCTACATAAACCCATGTGAAAAGATTCCAACGTGACTCAATAGGGTCCGATTTATCTCGTAGAGCAAATAGGCTCCGAGATGCATTAAATCAAAGTATAAAACATGATATGTGGCGTCCAATAGGACACACTCCAGCAAGAAGCGTCGCAATAGCGATCCCTTGTACCGATGTGCGTGCACCAATAGGAGCCGCAATTCATTTAGAGTTGCAATAGCGACCTATGAGTATACATCTTTCATGCTACAACCACCCCCAATTTCCAAAAGTCAGCCAACCGGCTGGCTTTTACCTTACCTTATTTTCCGTTGACTTTTCTAGATAATATTGTAATGTGATATCAGATCGTGCACGTGTACGGCAATTTGACAAAAATAGTGTTGCGATAGCAACCAGTGGAAAGAGTCGCAATAGCGACCAACTAGAAATATGACAACTAGAAGTAATAGAAAAGCTAAGCAGGATACTACATTCAAAGACAAATTGAGTGTTACCACGGAACAGAATACAGGTAACGTTTCCTTTGAAATCAAGAAAGGTAACGAAGGGTGGTGCATGTCATTAATCGCAGCAACATCTAACGTAACACTTCCCAGCACAGTCGAGAATCTAACGACTCTTGGTATCAATGTAAAGATGGGCGAGTGTGCTCTCGTGGGAATTGTAGTGAGTAACGTGGTCACTAATATGCCACCTTTAACTCGCATACTGATGCTGACCTGGAATGAGAAGCGAAAGTCCATTATTGTTGACCTTAATAAAGGCTATACGCATAACTCCGCTCGCTTCAGAAGAGGAGAGATTTCGCTTGTTGGAGATGAAAATCTTGGAGATGAAAAAACTCCTGTCGTCATTGTCACACAGTTCAAAGGTGGGACTAGCGACAAAATCGTAAAGACCTACACATCTAGAGGAATAGTGTCCATTGGTGAACAATACACCACAGCAACATCCTCTCTTGTATGCGACTTTCTAATCGGAAAGATAGCAACAAGGGCAACGATGGATAAAAGAATCGCTGAAGCAGTCACAGCTCCAAGCAATAAGCAGTCCTCGACTGAATCACAGACAGAAAATGGTGCCGCCAATAACTCGGAGATAAGAGATCTAGCGGATAGTCAGGCTGAAATTGTGCAACTGGAAGCAGAAAATGGCAGGTTGTCTCTAGAATACAATACTCTCAAAAAGAGTATGGCGGAGAGTGAGGGTCATTTCCCCACGCAAGTATGCAAGGATCTGATCTCTGCAGCAAACGCAATATCCGACACTATCGGTAGTTTGGATGATGCCCCTTGGATCGAGACTCTCAGAGATATCGGTATTTCATACAGGAAAGACTTCGATTTAAAGCAAGGTAATGAAAGTTCAGACACAGACGAGATTGGGAATTCCGAGAAATGTGCGTTGGGTACCGAAAAAGCGATTAAGTTTATAAACTCATTATTGAATGTAATACCAATGCAAACAGGTTTTATCAAAACCACAGTTGGAAAGTTACAGGCTTCTGATAGCCTCGAGGATATCGCAAAAATACTTGCTCATCTAGTCGCTGCCATGCGCACAGAGTGTGGAACTCTTGTTGGTGGAGCTGGAAGAGCAAGAGAACTGGTTCAACCATGGATTGACGGGAACAAAGCACACACAGCAGTTGCAAGTTACATTAAAATTGCGACCCAGGACTAATATTAAGTCCGCTACACTGGCACCACAATTGTGGTGCTTTTTTCTTACAAAAAAAAGCTCCGCGTAATAACGGAGCTGGCAAAATATTATTTCAAGTAGTACTCTTTTGTTCAAAAATTATACTCTTATGTTTCCTGAAAAAAGCCTGGAATGAATCATACTCCTCATCTGCACAGAATTCGTGATTCTGTGGGAGATTTTCTCTATCCAGACAAAGAGTCACTTTCCCCACAACAAAAGAATTCCAAAGTATCGCATTAATAAGTCCACCAAAGAAAGAGAGGTACTCATGCGTGAATTGAACGACTATGTACAGCTCAGAGCCCTCCTCAGACTTAGATTGAATATACGCGTAACATGTTTCCATATAGTATCCTTGTAGTTCAAATGAATATTGCTCTAGAGACAACCTAACACGGTCAGATAGTTTGTCAAAATATTGAAAAAACACCTCGGCCGAAGAGGTGCTTTTTTTAGTGCATATTAAAATCTGGCAGAGTGTGAGCAAGAAGGTCAGGGAATAATAGTTGGTACTAAATGTGTACCGAATAGATTTGGGTCATGACAGATCATAAAACACGGCGGGGCAGTGGTATTAATATGTGGTAACAGGCTTAGTCAAATGATAGGCATGCGTCGCACAATATATCTTTTGCGACATAGAGTAGTGCAAGTTATCCACATAACCTTGATACGCCTCTAATCGCTCAGGTCAAAACTGCGATCTAAGAATACTCAGGTACTATGTGTCATGCATTCTACACATACAACTTATGTGTCTACTCTTTGAGTCACTGATGCAAACTTTTCAAATTTAAATACTTTTTAAAAAAAGTATTTGAAACTTTATTACAAAATTTTTGTCACAATTATACTAGTTAATTTTTTGCACTTTTTATGCGTTTCAAATTCCCTGCTCAAGCTGAACACTTTTTAATCTGACTATAATAAACTCAATGTGCCATCCTCTTCTCTCTCCCCCTCCTCTCTCCCCTATGATATATTGTGCGACTCTGTTTGATTTATCAAACAAGAAGTGCCGGGTGATATCGACATTGTTTACTCGCAGTAAACAACAGAGATATCTCATCGGCCGACATTGTTTACTTATGAGTCTCAACGAATTAGTAAACAAGAAGTGCCGGGTGATGACAACATTGTTTACTTGCGAGCTTTGCGAGCTAGTAAACAAGGAGTCATCTCATCGGCCGACATTATCCTACCTCCGTAGAGAGTGACTTAGTGTTTAAGAAGTGCCGGGACGTACTGACATCATCTAGTTATGAGTCGCAACGAATTATTAGATGACGAGGTCACGTCATCGGCCGACATTAGATACTTAGGAGCCTCAGCGACTTAGTATATAAGAAGTGCCGGAGGATACCGAGACTGTTTACTTGAGAGCTTTGCGAGCTAGTAAACAGCGAGTTATCCTATCGGCCGACATTATCCTACAGCAGCAGTTAGTGACTTAATATATAAGAAGTGCCGTAGGGCGCCGACATTGATGGTCCTATTCTCTTCTTGACTATCCCCACACCAATGATAGGATATGCTTGGTTTAGCATCATCGACAAACACATATTTCAACCGAAGAAAGGATACATACGACCATGCCGACCATACCAACCACTAGACAGCCGGCCTATACCGGAAAGGAATTCAAGAGAAAGCTTATGGCACGTATTAGGAAATCCCACAAAGGAGGGAGTCTCCCTCCACTCTACGAGCTTGCACCTGGAATCATCACACTACATGATAGAGGTTTTGGAGATTTTGATACTTTTTTCGATCCAGACCAATTTCAGAATCGCACCGAAGTTGGTCCTGGATATATGGATGGGGACCTCCTATACGTTCCAAATGCCGGCTTGCTTTTAGCAAGAGGACTAGCGAATGTTATGAGGGCACTTGAGCGACATATTGTATTTAAGCCGGGTGAGCATAGAACTGGAACTCCTGACTTACCTATATTACCATCTACTCCAGCAGTACTCGAACTCCAGTGGTAAAATCTAATCTATTTTTCACCCACCGCCCCCCAAGGGCGGTTTTTTTATGGCAAGTAAACTTCTGGATCTAGATATGCGTCTGTGTCTGCAATAGGCATCGGTGCTTTGCCACACGTAGCGCTAGTAATATTACCTACTTTCACCCCTTGAGATGCATATACACCAAAATGAAGATGTGCAGCTGTTGTTACTCCTGTATTACCACTGTACCCAACAATAGTACCTGTACCAACACCTTGTCCTTTTTCAACACTAATAACTGAGAGATGAGCATAGAGTGTTGAGAGACCATTAGGATGTTCAACTAGAACCCATTTTCCGAATGAGCGACCACGACAACTTCTCACTGAATCTGTATCTCCAGCACCAATAATTGAACCCGCAAGCGCACTATAAACGGTAGTACCAACTGATGCACGAAAATCTGTACCTGGATGTGAACCACTTCTATAGTATCGAGATTTTTTTGCAAAATCAGTTGCACCAAACTTCTGTGTCACAAGCATACTCCTAAGTGGATTCGCTAGTATCCCTGGTTTACCTGTTGGGAAGCTGTCAGGATCAATTTCAAATTGTAACTGGGATTCAAATGCGAACAGCTCTCTCTCGAATGTCTCTCTTAGCGCGATTGTCTCATCGAGTATTTTTTTGTATTCAGATTCCTTGTTCTTTGTCTTAACGAGGACGTTTACCCTTTCTTGTTTGTTATACGTAACAACTTTCTTTTGATCAGATAGCTGATTTTTTTGTTGCGACAATTTCGCTCGCTCAACTCGTGACTCTTCTTGCTTACTTCCTAGATCTACTTTAAGTCCTTCCAAAAGGGCAACGTTGTCATGCACACCACGTTCAAATTGATCTAATGTCTCTGTCTCCTCCCAAAATTCTCCCAAAGTGCCTGATAGCAAGAGTAGCTCAATCAATGAGAACCCATACATTTCATCTACTTTCCTCAATACACTTCCCAGAGCTGTCTTGTTCTGGATGATCTTACTTTCCTTATCACCTATTTCTAATCCAATTTTTTCTATAGTGTTATTAGTGGAAGAAATACGATTTTGCGTAAGTTTAATATCCTTTCCTATTTTCCGCTCAGTGAGGTCGAGCTGATTAACGTGCGACTGTAATGTATTCTTCTCCTTTCCTACCTCGATTATTTGCTTTTCCTGTTCTATAATTTCTGCCTCTAATTGCTCAATCTGACCACCACGATCTGATATCTTTTTCTTGAGGTCATCTATAGTAGATGCAAAAAGAACCTGCGGTGACAATGCCACCACAAGTAATACAACAGCCATTATTCTAAATACTCTTTCCTGCATATTCCTATGATAACAAAGAAATTGCTGCCTGTACTCTGGATATTGTTTCTTCCTTCCCTAAAATATTTGCGACAGTAAACGGATCAGGTGATTTGTCTCTACCGGTCATAGAATATCGTAGGGGCCACAATACATTCCCCTTCCCTACTTCCTCTGCATAGGGCCACAGTGCATTCTTTATTTCGTCCTTTTCCCATTGATCTAGCGCAGACAACTTTTCAACAACCATTTTCAAATGAATTTGTGTGTCATCAGTGCTTGTGTCTTTCCATAGCAATGCCTCTTTCTTAAGAGAAGGTTTATTAAAATAGTAATCAAACTCCCCTTCTTCTACCTGCTTTCCTATATCCGAATATATATCAATTCGCTCCAGAATAATCGGTGCAATCAAAGCAACCATTTCATCTGATGGATTGTATTTTGCTAAATATTGTTTAGCTTCATATGCAATATTCGCAATTGGTAGTTTTCGCAAATATTCTTTGTTGAACCATCGTAGCTTTTCAACATTAAATACCGCACCTCCCTTTTGTATTTTTGAAAAACTGAATTCCTTAACCAATTCCTCGAGTGAGAATATCTCTTGCTCTGTTCCCGGATTCCATCCAAGAAGTGCTAAGAAATTAACCATTGCCTCTGGGAGAAATCCCTCTTGTTTATATGCAGTTACAGCAACTGCACCGTGACGTTTTGAAAGCTTTGATTTGTCTGCTGCAAGTATCAACGGGATGTGCGCATATATTGGTTGCGGTGCACCGAGTGCTCTCTGTATAAGAATCTGTCTTGGAGTATTTGATATATGATCTTCACCACGAATCACATGTGACACTTCCATTTCCATGTCATCCACTACTACTGCCAAATGGTACAAAGGTTCTGTCATACTTTTCGCAATAACAAAGTCACCGAGGTCAGTAGTATCAAAAGTAATGTTTCCTCGTACTTCATCCTTGAAAGTGACGGACTCTCCTTTATTTCTAAATCGAACAATCTCTACCTCCCCTTCCCCCTGTGGTGAGCCTGCCTGTCCTGAGCCTGTCGAAGGGGCCGAACCCACGTCCTTCTTTTTCTCCTTTGAAATATATGCGTGATCGTCTGTAATCAATTGCTCCAAATATTTTGTATATATTTCTGTTCGCTCTGATTGCTTATATACCTCATCATAAGTAATACCCAACCATTCAAGCCCAACAGTGATATCATCCGCAAATTCATTCTTGCTCCTCTCCCTATCGGTATCCTCAAATCGAAGGATTATTTTCCCTCCTTTTTGCTTTGCGAATAGATAGTTAAAAAGCGAAGTTCTTGCTGTGCCCAAATGCATTGCCCCTGTTGGTGAAGGAGGTATACGTACTACTACTTTTTTATCTGTGTCATTCATTGGAGTGATTGTAGCATAGTTCGCTCCTTGCCAACTTATCTGTATGACTTTAACTTATGCAATATAATTGACAGCATCACAATTACACGTTATATTGTTTTGATGCAAATTCGTTCTTTTAAACTTGAATACACGCACGCTACACTATGTTTTATTATTGCCACGGTAGCTGTAGCCCAACAACTCACCATGAGTGGAGATGCCTTTCAAAATGATATGCAACCCCTCACTCAATCCATACTTATTGTGATCTTTGTACTTGCCACAATATTCCTAATTTCACTCATGCTTAACGGTGTGGAATCGCTCAGCAACTATATACTGCAAATTGTGTGTGCTATTAGTGTGGTATGTGTTCTGACTACACATATAATTTGGCTTCTAGGATTATTTGTTTAGCGAACAATTGACCCCGTCAACAAAACTGCAACCACAAAAGGTTGCGGTTTTTTATTCCATATCTTCCATTAATTACCATCTACTAATTACGAGTATACTGTTGTTCTATTCGTGTTCTAGAGATATATGTATCAATTCTTGAGCTATTTTGTGTGCTGCATCTGGTCGAGCGAATTGATGAGCTTTTTCACCCATTTGTATCATTACAGATCTGTCTCCCAATACCCTCTCGATCTCTGCAAGTAAAATATTGGGTGAAAGATTCTTCTCCTCCACAACAATAGCAGCGCCTGATCTGGCATATGAAAATGCATTTCGTCTTTGATGATCTCCATTTGAATCTGCTATCGGAACAATAATACTTGCTACACCCCATGCAGCAATTTCAAAAATGGTTGATCCAGCTCGAGAAATAATAAGACTGCTTTTGGAAGCAACAGATACAAGAGCCTTTTCATTTAGGTATGAAAGAGGTTTGTATCTATTCTTGTTATCGTTAGACTCCAATATGACACCTGCACGTGACTGCAGTGAATCAAAATGCAGTTTCCCGGTTTGATGAATGACCTGATATTTGGAGACCAACTGTGGCAACATCTGCATTATCGCGTCATTTATTTTTTCTGCACCTTGAGAGCCTCCGAGAATAAGAATTACAGGAACATCTGGTTCTAGTTTTAGAAAAGTGTCAGTTGGTGCATTATCTAAATTGACCATACTTTTTCTTATAGGATTACCTACGTATGCAACTTTTTTAGAATCAAAATATTTTGCTGTCTCTGGATATGACACGGCAATACGAGTAGCGAACTTGGAGGCAATTCTGTTCACTCTTCCTGGAACTGTATCCGACTCATGAATCATAATTGGTATACGAAGCAAACGCGCCGCCACAAGAACTGGAAAACTTGGATGACCTCCCTTTCCAAACACAACATCTGGATATATTTTATATAGCGTCCATATCGCCCTTAATACTCCCCAAAATGTTTTCAAAATATCTGGTATGTTTTTGATTGAAAAATATCGTCTGAGCTTTCCTGCAGTTACTGGAACAAATTCAATACCTTGATCAAACAAAGCTCTTTCATTGTATTTTGTAGTCGACAAAAAATAGAGCTTGGCTTCGACAAGCTTTTCCTCTTTTGCGATTTCGCGAACTTCTTCTGCAACAGCGATTATTGGATAGAAATGTCCCCCAGAACCGCCGCCAGTAAATACTATTTTCATTATTCAGTATGTTAGTAACCTAGTAGATAGTAATTAGTAAATTGTAATTAGTAGATAGTGTTTAGTATAACGCGACTCAATCTACTAAGTTACCAACATACTAATTACTATTGTCTTTGGTATCGTGATGCATTAAGAACAATGCCGACAGCACCAAGCGTAACGAGCAGAGCCGTTCCTCCCTGACTAATAAACAAGAGTGGCATACCAGTCAGAGGAAACACACCAAGCATCGATGCAATATTAACAAATGATTGCGATACGATCATTATAACAACTCCCACAACAAGCAGTCCACCAAAAACGTCAGTCATTTTCGAGGCTATATGCAATCCACGCAGAGCAAAGAAAAGAAACAATGCGAGGATAGATATTGATCCAACAAACCCAAACTCTTCTGCGGCAACAGCAAATATAGAATCTCCAATTGGTTCAGGAAGAAGATTGAACTTCTGAACACTTTGCCCGAATCCCCTACCAAACAATTCACCTGATCCGATTGCAATGAGTGACTGTTGTATCTGATATCCAGAACCGAGTGAATCCTCTGAGGGATGTACAAATGTTTTTAATCTATCCAAAATGTAAGGCTTCACTGCAACCAATAGAGAAAATGCAATCATACCCATTAACACGAGTATCAATATATCCTTTATACTTGCACCGGCAGCAATATACATAGCAGTTGCAGTTGCAGCAATAATGAGAAAAGTTCCAGCGTCAGGTTGTAATATCAACAATGTCCCCGCAATAGCCAGCATAACGAGCACGGGCATCAGTCCATGTGAGAAATTGTGTATCTTCCCACGTGATCGTGAGAGCCATGATGCAAGGAACATAACAAACCCAACTTTCAAAAATTCTGCTGGTTGAAAACTAAATCCGAGAATAGAAACCCACCTCTGTGCCCCACCATGAGATATTCCCATCCCTGGAATAAAAACGAGGAGCATGAGCAATATACAAATGCCAAATATGTGTGGAGCATAATGCTTCCAGAATCTATAGTGTGTTCTTGATGCAAGAAGTAATGCACACGTTCCTAATACTAAACCAAGAGCAATCTGTTTAAACACAACAGCACCAAATGCTATGTTCCCTCTTGCATGCAATCCCATCGATGCACTAATGAATATAAAAAAACCTGCCACAATAAGTGCAACAGTAATCCCTAGAAATTGTTTGTCCACTGGCTTGGTTACCATATTTAATTTTGAATTTGCCCGAATTGCTCAATCGTCGCCCAGACGAGATTATCAATATCAATGAATCTATCTTCTATGGTTGAACCAAGCACTGAAACGACTATTGGATGTCCAATGCCTGCGTCAAAGGCAATCACCAGATTACCACCAGCAAGCTCGGTATAGCCCGTTTTTGAGCCAATCAGACCAGGGATTCGAGCAACAGCAACGTTAGTATTAAGAACAGAATGAGATAAATCCTGAAGAGACTCTACGGACAAATTCTCATATTTAGTTGCTTCAAGTAAATGTGGATAATTGTCTACAACATACCCAAGTAATATTGCCATATCGCGAGATGATCCATATGCGCCAGCAGTACTTCCATTGATATCAAGGCCAGATTCGTTCAAAAAATAAGTTTGTACAAGACCCAATTCGATTGCACGTGCATTCATCCTGTCTACAAACTGATCACTCCTCGTTACACCGTCTGTAGGTAGCGTAGTAGTAGAAAATGCACTTGCGACTGATGCCAATGCACGAGCCCCATCATTTGATGAAGAGATCAACATATAATCTATCAGATCCTTGACTCGCCATTTTTCATTCATATAAAACCCACTGTCCCCTTCTTGAGAAATTGCGTCATGGGATATAACAACCGTGTTATATTCTGGAACAAGTTCATTCGCAACGAGTGCTGTCATTAGCTTTGTAACAGATGCTAATGGCATTTGTATTTCTTCATTCTTTGCATAGAGGACTTCTTCTTTGAGCAAGTCATACACATAAGCAGATTTCGCAACAATAGTAATCTCAGAAAATGGATCAACGGCTTCAATCTCTTCGATCTGTGCAGTAGCAATCTCTTCAATCTCATCAATCACTGGATCAGCATCCTTCACATACATAGGCAACACCGACAAAATAGCGATAGCTATTAGTAATAGTACTATCCCGAAAAATTGCTTTTTAATATCTGTGTCCATGGTAATCATCAATGTATTATACACTCTTGTTATCTATGTCCTCTTCATCAGTATTTGCACTTGAGAAATTTTCTAATTCATGTTTTACGTCTGTGAATTCGGGAAGATCCTCTACCTTTGACACACCCAGATGTCCCAACAACTCGAGGGTTGGTTGATACAGAAAAGATCTTTTATCATCCGGATTCGCAATCCTTTCAACCAGTCCACGAATTGAGAGATTCCTCAGTATAAAATTTGAATTAACTCCTCGTATATAGTCTATCTCTGCCCTACTTACCGGTCCTTGATACAAAATAATTGATAGTGTTTCAAGTCCTGCTTTTCCCAAATCCTTTTTCATTTCAGCCTGTGATAATTCCTCTATGAGAGCTGATGAATCAGATGATGTCCTCAGTTCAACCATGTCTCTAACGCGGACAAGCGAAATACCACCACCAGAAAATCTCTCCTCGATTGATTTCATAGAGTTCTCAACGTCTGTTACAGATGATCCGACTATTTTCGCCAGCTGCTCTATCGTGAGTGGTTCTCCTTTCCAGAAAAGTACTGCTTCAATTTTCGACGAAATATCCATACAATAAAGAGTATAGCAAATTATTTCTGAGCTTGTAGAACGATGAATAAATAAGTATAAAAAAATAGAGCTTCGCGGTATGCGAAGCTCATGCTGTAAAAATAATTGCTGGAATTGTTACCAATCTTTGTGTTGTTGGGCAAATAACACCTCCGCCTCCGGATCATTCTGAAATCGCATTTTAGCAATATTATTGAGCCATGGTTCAGATTTTAATTTTTGCGCAATTGGCAACATTCTTTCAACTAGCGCCCAGCTAACATCCTTTGTACAAAAATGTGAGCCGAGTCCAAAGCGAGCTGGTTTACCAACCTCACCCTCTATTAGAGCTGACCATTTCTGAAAAATTTCGATTTCCACACAACCTTCTGCATTCTTCTTAATAACCTTCACCCGTTTAGGTGTTAGCCATTCTATAAAAGTATCAATTCCCTTTTCCACCACTGACAGATGTAATTCAGAAAAAACCTTCCCCGAACGGCCGAGTCGCTCGAAAAGCAAATGGCTGTGATTATACAAGTGATGCCACTCATCCCAGGTTATGTTTTTCGGATCTTTCGTTAGTGCCGCTTGACCTGTATTCTCCATCCACTTCATTTCAGTGCATAAGAAGGCAAGAAAGCCAAAGGTAATATCTAGTGTTATCCTATTTGGATCTAATTGATTAGGGTTGTCTTTGGTGAAATCGAACACGTTTGTGCTCCTCTCTATTGGTCTTTTTTCAATTGTCATTATGCAGTATACATGGGGGTTTCTGTCAGCAAAATTGCTTCAAGACGGCCCATGTCTCCTTTGACTACAATACCATTTATTCACACATTGTCAATGTAATTAAATATAACTCGGTGTGGCTACTTGTTTTGACTCCATTTGTATTTCGTCAAAATTGGCTTGTTGTTCAACTGTAATGACACCTTGTTTTACGAGCTCCAACATAGCAAGAAATCCAACAATAACATCTACCTTTTCCTTTTGGGTCCCAGCAAAATCTTTAAAGCTCATCCTGAGATTGCTCGTTACCCTCTCTGTTAGATTATCGATCATTTCCTCAATGCTGATGACTTTTTGTACAATTGTTTGTGGTATGGATATTTTCTTTGGCAAGTTCTGTAGAAGCGATTTAATTGCAGGCACAATCTTTTCCATATCGGTATCTCTTGAGGGCGCAAATATTGCTTCGCGCTTTATTACCCTGCTACGTGAAAAAAGAGTATTCTTGCCAAATCTTTCCCGCACATGAACTGAAAGTTCCTGCATGCGTTGATACACCTTAAGACGATGCTCAAGATCCGCAATGTCACTCTCCTCATCTTCGCTCAAAATCATACTCGGCAAGAGAGATTTTGACTTAATCAAAAGAAGAGTTGCGGCAACAACAATAAAATTGGCAATTTCAGATGTTGGGAAATTGCCTCGCTCATTAACGTAAGTTATATAATCATCTGTAACTGTTGCAAGAGATATATCGTTTATAAAAAGCTTTCTCTTTTCAATAAGAGAAAGTAGAAGTTCAAGCGGTCCTTCAAACGCATCTGTCTTCACTAGGTAATTCATGGATATATAATAGCATCTAGAATAAAAGAGAGCATGTCAGCAGCAAAGCCGACATGCTCGATTTAGTTCTTTGTGGCGTCTAAATGAAAGATTTTTCATAGACATCACACGTAAGTAGCGACAAATACGTGTGCCATTTGTAGGATAGCACAAAATATAGTTCCACGTGGAAGTTATTCACTTAACCTTTTATCGATTCTGTTTATATCTCGTGGAAATAGTGTTGCCTCTTTCACACTCGCTAGTCCTAAGAATTTTTGAGTGAGACGCTCTAGACCAGTCGCACATCCTCCATGAGGTGGCATTCCATACTTGAACGTTTGCAAGTAATAGCTAAATTTTTCTGGATCAAGCTTCCACTTTTTCATGTTCTCTACCAATTTGTCATGGTTATGTATTCGCTGTCCTCCAGTAGTAATCTCTACACCACGATAAAGAAGATCAAATCCTTTAGTAAATCCTAGATCTTCCTCGTCTTCATATGTATAGAATGGACGCTTCGAAACTGGATAGTGTGTAATAAATATAAAATCAGATCCTAGATTCTTTCTTGAATATTCACACAAAAATCGCTCATCTTCTGGTTCTAGATCTGGCTCGTTCGTCTTATCCTTCCCTGTTTCCTTCTTGATTAGTTCCTGAGCTTCTCTCAATTTCATTACAGGAAATTTTTCTGGAACAAGTGGAGTCTCAACTTCAAAGACTTCTAATATCTTGCTGTGCTCGTTGGTCACACTTGAAACAATATCCTTTATTACTTGTTCATGAACATCCATGACGTCTGTATGGTCTTTGATAAATCCAAATTCACAATCAAGTGTGATGTATTCGTTTAGGTGACGTGTTGTTGCATGCTTCTCTGCACGAAAAGCGCGTGGTGTTGTGAATACTCTCTCGTGCACACCAACCATAATCTGTTTATAAAACTGCGGGCTTGTTGCCAGATAGGCAGTTTTCTCATTGAAATATGGAATTTCAAACACCTCTGCCCCACCCTCTGCATCACCGGCAACCAACCCCGGACTTTGAAATTCAATAAATTTCTTATTTCGCATTGAGTCGCGAAAAGCCTCTACAATTGTAGCTTGAACTTTAAAAATATCTTGTCCACGTTTTGTACGAAGTGTTAATGGAAGATAATCAAGATACGTATCAAGGTTCACTTCTGCATCTTTTTCAAACGGCAATTCGCTTGCTTCACTTAATACCTCTATAGACAATACCTCGATCTCGAGCTCGCCATTTAGTTCTCCTTCTTTCACCATTCGCTCTGGGCGTGCATTTACTTTTCCAGTCACACTAACAACCCATTCTGGACGAACTGTCTCAGCTAGTTTATGAGCGTCCTCATGATTAGGTAATGCAACCATTTGCACCTTACCTGTCATATCACGTAGGTCAATAAATATAAGCTTGCCGTGATCACGACGAACATCCACCCATCCTTGAACGGTTACTTCACTGTCTATGTGATTCTTTAGATCTTCAATAAATATACGATTCATAGCGGCAATGGTATCAAAAATATGGTCCTATGGAAAGTGTGCATTGTAATGAGATAAATACTAAAAATCCTCCTGCTCGACCACGAAATATTTATGATGTATTAGATACGCCGTCATAAGGAAGAAAAGTCCACCAAATAATTGTCCGGCAGTGGCAATCTGCAACGCTATTCTCAAATCAAAAATATCAGACAGTCTTCCTACTATTGCTGGTGCGAGTGATCCCCCCACTAGCTGTATGATGAATATATAAATCGCAATCGAAGTTGCGCGAAGATTATTTGGAACTACATCCTGAATCACAGCTGTCATAGGACCAAAATAGAAACTAAGCAACATTGCCCCTAACCCAAAGAAAAATGCGAACAAGAAAAGATTTCCAGTAAATGTCAGTCCAAGCAATAGAAGCGGGATAGATAGAAGAGTTGAAAATGAGACAAGTATGATTCGTCCTGCTGGAGTCTTCTCTTGTAACTTATCTGCGATCACGCCACCGAGCAATATCCCAATAGTACTTGCAATGAGTGTCGTAACACCGACTATGACGGTAGCTGCCAGAAAATTTCCATCAACGTAACGCCGTATAAATTCTACTCCCCAGGCAACATATGCATTTGCGGTAAATGCTACAAATATTCCACCCATCATAATAAGTGTATACGCTGTATTTTTAAACAGCGGTATCACAGAAAACTTTTTACTTGGATGCGATTTTCTTTGGTCCTTCAGAAACAAACTCGAGATACCCAAGATCATTCCTGGTATTGCAACAATGAAAAATGCTAAACGCCAACTCTCGGTATAATATACTATCAATGTACCGAGTATTGCTCCGATGGTTCCACCAGCAAACATACCGACATAATAGAGACCCTGTACACGTGCCCTCTTCTTCTGCGGGAAATTATCTGCAATCATTGCCGTTGACGCAGGTGCATAGCTCGCCTCTCCAATACCAACTAACCCACGAAAGAATAGAAGGCTTTTGAAATTAGTCGCGAGACCAGAGAAAAATGTCATAACACTCCAGAATGTAACGCCACCAAATATGACTAGTCTTCTGGCATATCTGTCTGCGAGAACTCCGAGTGGAATAGTCGTTAGTGAAAATCCAATAACAAATGCCGAGCCAATTAAACCTAGCTGAAAATCAGTAAGAACAAATTCTAATTGTATATTGTGAAAAAGAGGAAATACTATTTGCCGATCAACATAATTAAAAAAATTGATAAGCGCGAGAATAGTAATCATTCTCTTTTCACCCTTTGTCATTGATCTCCAAAAACTCATTATTTTATAGTAACAAAAAAAGAGTCGGTCGGGGAAATATTTACCCGACCGACTCTTACATTTTTAATCATGCAATCCGATATGCGCATCATGAAGACGTTTGTATTCTCCGTCTACATTCACAAGTTCTTCATGTGTTCCAGATTGAACAATCCGTCCCTTCTTGAAAACAAGAATCTTGTCCGCTGTTCGAACTGTACT
>NVTD01000010.1 GCA_002401445.1 Candidatus Wolfebacteria bacterium
CGGGGAGCAAACTCAAAACAGCCTTTCCGCCATCCGCCATCCGCCATCCGCCAACTGGCGGAGGCGGAGGCGGAGGCGGACTTAGGGCTGTTTTTGGTAGTGTGGTTCATTATGCTTGACAAGATAACAGATCATGTGCTATAATACACCGAGTGATCCTTGTACAGTACATACAATTTGCAAAAACATTGGAAACCCTATAAAAAATATGAATGTTATTGAAGAAATAGTAAAATTCATTTTGGTCATGGGCGGAATGTCAATTCTCTGCCTTCTCGCTCTCAGTCCAGTCTACGCGCTCATCTTCTATCTGCAAAGAAAAGGGAGAATTCGGGATGGACTGTGGGTAAAAAGCAAAAAAACGTCAATAAAAACTCTGTTGGTATGAGACCAAGTAGAGACACAATAACCCCCACGTAAACTATTAAAATATATAGAAGGCGTGGGGGTTTAAGTTTGCCAGAATCTATCTCTGCTACAACACAGACGGGCAATCCATCCCAAGCCCCACAATTTTTAATGAAAATCCATCATCATACACTTTTGGAAAAGGTTAGCGATTAGTATAAAATATAACCACAAACCACCCACCACTCAAAACAGCCTTTCCGCCATCCGCCATCCGCCATCCGCCATCCGCCAACTGGCGGAGGCGGAGGCGGAGGCGGAGGCGGAGGCGGAGGCGGAGGCGGAGGCGGAGGCGGACTTAGGGCTGTTTTTGGTATTCTACTTCCCTGTTTGTTGACAATAGTGGGTTATTGTGATAAAGTTGTTCCAGTACAAACCAACCGATTTGAACATTCGACAAAGAATTGATATGACCGTAAACATAAAGTTTATTTGTAAGCTTGAGGTTAATGAACTGAACAAGAACTACACAGGAGAGATTATCCTCAAGGGCTCGGATAGTTCACGAGACAAAAAGATGTACTTCCTCTGCATTAATCCTCATGACCCCTCCACCGTAGAATTAGCGTTCTACAAGGATTCGAAAAAGACAGAGCCGATTTACGAGGCAGTGGGTTTTGACTCTGGAACACTTAGGACCCACCCTTCCACAGGACTGCCTATTGTCGCCTTGGAATCTATCACGATTGAAAGCCCTAAAGTAGAAAATGCTGGAATTGGATTAGCCTACGTAGCCTCCTCTATTATATCGGAAGCTATTTACAACAGTGAGAAAGACCTTGAGGCTAGCCCCAAGCTACTACGATCTGGAAAGAGGCCAGTTTTTGAATTCCAGCATGAGTGGCAACAAACATTTGGCAAGTCTACGCAAGAAATCGCTCAGGGTCTTGTGCAATCTCTAAATCTATGACTTATCCTGCACAACAGAACCCACTAATTTATTTGGTGGGTCTTTTTTTACCTAAACCTGCCTATGCCGGCAGGCAGGCCCGGCCTATGCCGGCAGGCCTGGGCCCGTATAAAAAGTAAAATTTTACCACCCAATACCGACTTCCATCAATATACGCCAAGCATTCATGGGCAACCACTCATCATAGAATTCCCAGTCTTTGTATTTTGGTAGATCTACATTTTCAGCCAGAGTAAAGAAATCATCACCTCTTTGCATCATAGAAAACAATTCCGCTCTAAGATCTTCTAGATACTCTCTCACTTCTACAACATCCGCTTTGGTTCCTTGTGCTGTCTTGTGAGAGAACATAGCAATATCGAAATCAAGTTTCTCCACTTCTCCCAGTGTTCGAACCCAGTCACTTGGCCAAAAGTCAGGCATGATAGTAAAGGCTACTCGTTTCGGTGTGACAATATCTACAAGGAAAACAACCTTCTCTTTAGGCAAGTAGGTTACCGTCATACCCGAGCCATGACTTCTACCAAAATTCAAAAGTTCTATTGTGGTACCGCCCAGTGTTAAATCGTAAAAACTACCACTCCAAACTTCATCAGGTATGATTACAGCTGGATTTGGATGATCCAATAGCCAATTTCGTGCATCTCTATGGCTCAAAATAGTAGCCCCTACATCTTTAAAAACCTGACCACCACTCACGTGATCCCAATGATTATGACTGTAGACTAAATATTTAATAGGAAGATCAGTAACACCTCGTATGCTCGCAAGCAAAAGTTCTGCATGTCCTTGATTAATAGGATCAACTACAACGACACCGTTGGTGGTTACTACAAACATACTAAAGGTAAAACCATTACCAAAGCTATAGACCCCATCAGCTACTTCCACCCTTTCATAGTTAGACCCCATCGCAGCTTCATTCTGACTCAGAGAACTGAAAGTATCGGTATTCTTGTGCAGAAAAACTCCAACTATCAAGATGATGATCAGTATTAATAGTACTTTTGAATTTTTATTCATACGCTAGTTGCTTTTAAAAATAAGAGAATGGCATGTGTAATTAAGTATAACAACTATCTAATTGCTGACAAATTCAAGATTGTAATGTGCCCCAATGAGACTTACCTGTGGTGAGTTTGCTGAACTAGAACCTATTATGTCTCTGAGGTTAAACTGGTGATCTTATCTACTACACTTTTTACTTCATCATCAAAGTAAATGTCACCTCGCTCTCCATATTTCTTTATTCTTAGGAATGCTCCCCAAACTCTCCTTTTTGACACATCATGTTTAAGCCAATTATTTTTTGTTATTTCTATATCACCCTCTCCATAATTGTTCGGACTCCAACTCATTTGAAGCAACTCGGTATTTGGAAGAAATTTCTTTAAAGTTAGATATCCTCTTCCAGACGCGTAACGTTTAGATAGAAATAGAATCTTCTTATAATCTGAAAAATCCAACACCTTTAATGCTTCAGTAACATTCTCCAAAGTATTTGTAGACTTAGTCTCTAAGACGAAATTGGTATTTGGATAGTTCTCAGGACCAATCCCCTCTAAAATAAACTCTGATTCAGGTTGCTTTGCATTAACCACAACACCACCTGTAATAAATACTTTACTTGAAAGATTTAGAGAAATTAAGCTTTTTACTACTGGAACCATATCGTCAATACCTTTTGTAAATCCAAATATAAATATTAAATCTACTTTTTGTGCTACGTTATCCTCTCTAAACACAAGGTCAGATAGTAGATTAATAGCCTCATTATTTAATGCTGGTACGTCTGGCTCCCTCTCAATTTCTTTTTTCATAGTTATCAATTCTACCACAGTTCAATGACCCTTTTAAAAACAATCGTGAGACCAGGGGTCAGAATAAGGTGTCAGGAACCATTTACTCACCTTTTACTTTATTCTACTCTGAGCGAAGCTGGCGGTAAATAAAGACCAAGAAATTCTCGTTTCCATATATTCCCGCTTACCTCTCGTTCTTCCTTAGTGGTAAATTCGTAGTTATACACAAGTGCTCGAATAAATGTTGGCGGCTTATCAGGAAAGGGGTTTGTCTCTAAAAGATTAACTACTGAGGGAGATCCCTCCAAAAGACGCAGGGCAAAATTACTTGTCCACGGTGCATTTTGATAATTTCCCCGAAGAGAAGCAAACCACATTTGCCAATCAAGCCGGGGTTGATGCGGAGCAACGAGAGGTAGAGAACGATGGACCTTCCCTGGTTTATATTTAAATTCATACGGAATCCATATCTCTTTATCGTAGGACCCTTCAATAATAATTTCGTGACGACTTGTAGTCATGACAGCAAAAAGCCCATAATTGTTTACAATATGAAGTGGTTGTACTGCGCCAGAAATACTACGAAGTGGCTGCGGTAGAGAACCAGTAATTCTACCGAACATTTGGAAAATACTCACAAATACAAGCATTGCTGCAATGGTACCCACGACGATTCGTCCGAAACGAGGTACCGAAAGTTGTTTACCTTTGGCAATACGATCAGAAATCCACGCGGGAATGAATCGTTTGACCAATTGGTCGTCAAAGAGAAGAAGTGCCAGAGTAATTGTTAAAATATTAAAGAAGCTGTAATTTCCTGTCAGGAGAATGAGTACTTCAACTCCTATGATAGTACATGCGGTAAAATGACGTAGTCGGCGTGGGGCAAAAATAAAGAAGGCAATTATAATCTGACTTATAAGAACAAGAACGACGGAAAATTCGTGGATCCACGCGGGTAAATTATGCACATACCATGCAAGAGGTGTTGGAAGTGGTTGTGTCATATAGTGATACGTGAGAGCAGATAGATCACGCCACGTCGGATCACCGCTCAAAAGCTTCATGAGGCCAGAGAGAAATATAACCTTAAAGAGAAGAAATCGCAGAAGCCATATGATTGGTTGCCACAAGGAAAAAAGTATCGCGAGAAAACCAACCTCAAGTAAAAAAACATCCCACTGGTACGACATAAAAATTTGACCAGCAGAGACAAAGGAAAGGTAGACAGCAAAAAGAATAACAAGATTTGTCCGTTCTCGCACACGAAAGAAAAGCAACAAGGAACTTATGAGTCCCACAAAGGCTACGAGATACAGAAAGGTGCTCGATGTAGATATCCAAAAGAGGCTTGGGACAATCCATAGACTTTGACTGCCGACCTGTTGTGACACGGCATCAAAAAATTGTCCGAGGGGAAGAATTCCCTCTGGACCAATAAGCCCAATCATTTGGACCATAAATGAAAGAATGGCTAGAAAATACACAACAGCGAGAAGACGGAAGAAAAACCACTTCAATACAGTGTAAGAAAGTGGCACAATCTGCTTACCAATACACACCCGGCTAAACAAGTGAACAAGTCTTCTGTGTGATGCAACAAAACGATATCCAAGCTCGGAGAAAAACTTGAATCCAGGAATATGCTTATAAAGCCACAGCCCAATACGTCGCTCTTTATTAAAAGCGAGAACTCGAAAAATAGCCTCTGCACCACTATATTCTCCTCCGTCTGGAGTAAAGAGCCTTACGGTGCGTGCGAATTCTTTCTGTGGTATATCTGGGAATTCTTTGGCAACCTCGTTTCCCTTGGGACCATTTTTGAGCCATTCGAAAGATTGGAACGGTCTGTATTCTACTCTCTCTTTAGTAAGTATTCGTAAGTAATTAACCCACATCTTGCAGAACGTACACTCCCCGTCATATACTAAAAGGTTTTTTTGTATGGAAATCATATATAAGTACCTAAAATGGTATCATATATTCCAAGTGTTTTTTACCCAAATCTGCCTGGATCGGCAGGAAGGCCCGCCTTGCTTCGCAACGCGAGGCAGGTCCCCGCCAGCGGAAGGGCGGGCAGGCCCCACTTTCTATACCAATTAAACGGCTCACCCTGGGTGAGCCGTTTAATCCTAAATAAATATGGTCGCCAAAAAGGTGACTGACCCCTTTTCTAAAAAGCACTGCTTTTTGTCCACAAAGTAAATATTTCTTTCAGATAAAGTGGTAAAATTTATTCACAAATATACACTATTACAATTAATTTAAAGCATATGGAAATAGGAACAGATTTGGAGAAGTCATCCTTTTTGTCGCCAGTCAAAAACATAGCCATATTTATGTTTCTTGTCGGAGTTGTACACACACTATATTCAATACTCCTAATATACCTATTTGGAGCACGGGGACTTATAGTACTTGCGATTGGTATTTCACTCATTGTTATATCTCGCGGTCTTAAGAAATATAAAAGATGGGGTCTTTACAGTTACACAATACTAGCAATCGGAGCAATCATCAGCTACGTTCATTCTATTGTAATCATAGGCATTGTCGATAAAGTGGAAATAGCGACACTAGTGGGGATTGTTCTGTTATTAGCTTACTTGTGGAAGATTTCTAAGCGATTTAGTTAATTCTACCAAAAACAGCCTTTCCGCCAGCTGGCGGACTTAGGGCTGTTTTGGGTATCTTACTTCTCTATTTGTTGACATAGCAGTATATTTATGACAGTGTAGCAATAGATGTCACATTGCAAACCATAAACAACTATGAACACTACCGTAACTTTTCCAGATGGACTAGCTCTCTTGAGAGCAGATAACGTCGCTGAATTCAATGCGATTCGTGAAAAACATCCTGAATGGCTTCCTAGGCTTCGAGGGAAAGATCTCCGGAAGATTGACCTTGTGAGAGTAAACTTTAAAAAGTTAGATCTTCGAGAGGCGAACCTCGGGGAAGTAAATCTTTTAGGAGCAGATCTTCGAGAGGCAAAGCTTCAGGGAGCGAACCTTCGGAAGGCAATCATGCCAACCGCAAAGCTTCAAGGAGTAATTCTTACAGGAGTAGACCTTCAAGACGCAATCTTGAGAGCATCAAACTTTCAAGGAGCGGACCTCCGATACGCAAATCTTGATGGTGTACAACTTGAAGATGCAAATCTTCGGGATGTAAACTTCCAAAACGCGACCCTTCGACAAGCAGACTTTCGGCGAGCGGATCTCCTGAGAGCATTCTTTTGCGGAGCAAACCTTCAAGGGGCGTATTTCCAGAGGGCAAAGCTTCAAGGGGTAAAGTTTCAAGGAGCGGATCTGCGAGATGCAACTTTTGAGGATACAGATCTCCGTGAAGCACAGATCGTCAAAGGGCTTCCAGTTGAAGTTCTACACAGGATGTCCGAAGAAATTCAATTTATCCTGAAGCACTAGCGGTGTTTTCAGCATAAACACGACGCACGACCCCTTTCTTGGGGACGGCGTCTGTTTTTTTACCCAATCCTGGTCTTGCCGTCGAGGTAGACCTGCTTTGCCGTCTAGACTGGGATCAAGGTTGACAAACCTCACTTTTCTAGTAGATTTGTACTAGAATTGAATGGGTTAATTAAAACCTATCACAACAGAAAGGAGATACTACTTTGAAAACAAGTTTTACTAAACATGCATTAAGACGTGTTTCTGAACGATTAAGTCTAAGCGAGGAAGACATTGGAATAATTTTGGACTCCAATCGTGTACATCCCGTCGGTAGAGATAGAGGTTCAAGTAGAGTCCATAAGCTTTTCTACAGTACTCTCGATGATCTTTGCTTTGTCGCAATCCAAGATGAAGAAACAGGTAAGGTGATTACAGTACTACCTATCGATTATCATAATCGTTGGCGTATATCCCTCGAGGTTCAACAACAAGCACGTGACTTAATTAAAAGAAAGATAGAAATAAAAAAATTTCGGTTGTCTGCAAATGTTGAGGGTGGGATTGGAAATGAGCGACGTACGATCAATCTGGGTACTATTAAGAAAAATGATTACGGAAGAACTCTTGAAATTGCCGCCGAAAATCCAGAGGTTCGTAAAGTTGCGGAAGAAAGACTTAGTGGAAATATCAGACATGGCGAACACGTGACACATATCTTCATACGAAAAGGGAGAAAAGGAATACCTGTTTTACTCTCAAATGAAGATAAGCCCAGCTAACTATGCTGGGCTTTTTTTATACTAAGCCGGCCTACCTACCCAACTTATTTTATTACTCGTAATTTTTCTTGACCCATTTTATCAATACATCTGTATCTGCTTCTCTATCTTCTGATCCGAGAACCACTATAGACACGGGTACGTCTCCACTTTTTGTTTTAATATTCCACACAGTTGCCATAGTCTCGCGCGCTGCTGTTGTCTGTCCATTTTTTACGCCAATCAAATCGGGACGATCTACAAATTCATTAAAGTTCTTCAGATCTGAAATATTAACGGTGCGACCCAAATTAATTGACCCAATATTTTTAAACTCAACACCTCTCCCTATATCAAAAAGAAAATTCCGATTAAAGTAAATGTACTGAAGCATCTTTGCAACGTCTTCCGTTGTTGAAATATTTTGTGCGCCTATACCTGAGGGATCTACAAAAGTAGTATTGTTCATATCCAGGGATGCCGCCTTGTTGTTCATATTTCTCATAAAGGAATTATTCCCTATGAATGACGCAAGTACATTTGCAGAATCATTGGACGATTGCATGAGCAGAGGATACAACAGATCGAGGCCCAAGTATCTCTTGGACACCACTGGATGAAATGCTTGTGCTACATTCGCAAGCATTCTCTCTGAAACAGTAATAGATTTACCTAGGTATATTACTTCATGCGCGACAATAGCGGTCATCAGTTTTGTTAGTGATGCAATCGGCATAACATCCTCTGCATTTTTCTCCAGCAAAACATTTCCAGTCGATATGTCTGTTATAAGGAATGCCTTTGCATCAATACCGTCTATAGGTGCATCAGTAACTCTTTGCGTCAATACGCCAAAATCGTGCCTCTCTTTGTCTTCGAGTACTAAAATAGGCGTGCTGTTATTCACAAAATTGTATACTGTCCGCGCATCATCATCCGAAAGACGTATACATCCTCCCGAGTACCCCTTGCGTACAGGAGTTCCATCATCATAATGTGGCCACCCATGAATAAGATAATTACCATAAAACTGAATACTATACGGCATCCACACATTTCCAATTGATGAATACCCATTTGGTGTCTTGCCGAGTACCTTATAATTACCTGTAGGAGTCTCCCACCAACTTCCCTCTTTACCTTTCGATAATACTGCAACAGTACCAATGGATGCACCATTATCAAACAAGGTGATCTCCATTTTCCTCAGATCTACTTCTATAAAATCCGTACCACTCGCCACATATTCATTTTTTTGAGTGATAAATTTTTGCTCGTCAGGAAATACCATTTCCCCAGCATCAGAAAATGAGATCTGTGACTCAGTTAGTTCTGTATAAAAATCCTGAACGGCCAATTCGTTCGTTTTTGAAAGATCAATTCTATCGTTCCACAAATACGCTGTCGAAGCGGTTAAAATAACAACCGCAAAAGATGTGGCTATAAAGGCCTTCTTAAAACCTGAAGTTTTTTTAGCACCTAAAGGATTTACAGATATGCCGACATCAACAAAAGCTGACTGAATATCATTCAGGTCCCAACCAGCAACTAATAGTGAGTCTGCGATCTCCTCTTTTGTATTTCCAAATCGCAGGGCATCAATAATATATTTTCTAATATCTGGACTCATACTTAATCTAATACTAGCACTTTCCTTACCATTGAGAAAAAGGCAAAAAGATGCCTGAGATCTTCCCTACGTACAGTATAGTAGAACCTGCTATACTTTTTATATGAAAATTTTAATTGTAGGAGCGGGTCCAACTGGCCTAACCGCGGCCCTAGAATTTGCTAGAAGGGGTATTATCCCTGAAATCGTTGATGCAAAAAAAAGTCCGTCTGAATTATCCCGAGCCGTTGGTATTTTGCCAAAAAGTATCGATACGTTAAGGGCTTCCGGAGTGGCAGACAAAATTATAGAGGAAGGAGTGGGCTTAGAGAGATTAGTCATACATTACAATCATAAAGTACTGCTAGATTTGGATGCACTGAAATTTTTTGAACCGAGAGATTTGCCCATAGGTCTACCACAAGATAGAACAGAAACCATAATGAGTGATGCCTTAGGCAAAATGGGGGTGAAGATAAAATATGATTGCAAGGTTATAGACATAAGCACCAATCAAAAAGAAGCATCCGTTACTTTTTCAAACAACGAATCCAAAAAATATGATTGGGTCATAGGGTCAGACGGTGTTAATTCGACAGTTAGAGATAAGTTAGGTATTAAATACGCTGGTTATGAACTCCCAGAAATTTGGTCAATCGCAGACCTTGAACTGGGAAGTGAATATAACTCTGGCACATTCAATGGATGGCTTACAGGAGGAGCAGAAAAAGATATATTTGTGATGGTACCAATTGGACCAAAAAGGGTAAGACTCGTATCTTCTACTTCAGACTCTGTAAAATCATTACCAGCCAAGCTTGATATAGTAAACACAAAAAGAGTGGGCGCTTTCAAAATTTCAATTAGGCAAGCAAAAACTTATTTAAAAGGACGAGTACTGCTTGCTGGAGACTCAGCGCACACTCACTCTCCAGTGGGTGGAAGGGGGATGAATTTAGGAATTGATGACGCTGTAGAAGTTGTAAAAGCTATACTAGATGAAAAAACCCACGAGTATAATACAAAGAGGCGTAAAATAGGAGCCAAGACCATACGAAACACCGAAAGGGCACGGAAGGCAATCACTTCAACAAACCCAATCGTTGCAATATTTATCAGACTTATTTTGTTTTTAGTACAACATATTCCTTATGTCCAGAAAATGTTTCTGATGAAAATGACTAGGTTATAGTTGAAACCAAGCAAATCAGGTAAATTAGTAAAAATATCAAATCCCCCACTTTTACCTTTTGTTTAAGCCATTGTTTTTACTTACGCAAACAGTACATAAAACTTATACACTGGATGCTAACCTTCACTCCACCAACTATCCAGAAATTTTATACGGTTACCAACAATTTGTACTCAATTACCAATATTTTGCATATTGTAAGATATTCTAAATAGCATACCCTTTATATATTACTAACTAATACATAGCTAATATGACTTTAGATACATTTATACAAAGTACATTGACCAATATTACAAAGGGGGTTAAAGACGCAAACAACGGAACAAGAACAGGGGATAATAAAAATTCCTTTGCCTTAAAGAATTCTAATTGGTTTACAGACAAAATCAACGGATGTATATCTTTTGATATATGTGTTGAGGATTCTAATGGAGAAATTAAACTAGTAACCTCTAGATCTAAAACATCAGAAAGTGCTCATAGAGTAAAGTTTAATGTTGCTCAATTAAATCCTGTTTCGTAGTCTTACTTAATCGCCTCTTTCTATGCAAAACAGGCCTGCCTGCCGGTTAGACAGAGAGCCAGCCGAAAACAGCCTTTCCGCCATCCGTCAACTGACGGAGGCGGACTTAGGGCTGTTTTTGGTTGTGTGGTTCCCTAACATTGACAATAGTAAGTTATTGTGATAGTATATTTCTAGGTTTAACAATAAGAAACTGGTTTTAAATAGACGTGCCAAACCAATATACAATCTACTGAAAGGATTCGAAATGAGAAGGAAAGATGTGTTTAAGAAAAGTGGAGCACTGCTTGTTATTGCCCACGCCAAATGGCGTGCAAAACGTAATAAGAGACCCTCTATGTCATTTAGAGGTGTACTTAACCCGTTAAAGGCCTTGCGGTTCGCACGAAATTACCCATTAAATGTGGTCACAGAAACTATGAGTAGTGTTACACTAGTCCTTGTAGAAAATTCGGTTGAAAGTCTTCAAGAATCTCTAGAAATCGCAAGTCCTACTATTATCCAATCTGTAGTCTCAATACTCGAAGAGGAAAACCTTATTGAGATCGATAAGTCAGGCCCACCTACAAGTAAATACGAAATGGGATTGGGAATTGGAATAGCAAAAATGTTTGAAAGAGCGAAACAACAAAAAATCTAATTTCAAACTTCAAAAACACTCTGCTGGCAACAGAGTGTTTTCTTTTATCCAAACCTGTCGGGAGAGCAACTATTGACACTCCTTATTTTTGTGATAAAATACTTTTAGCCAATCAACTGAACATTCAACAATATAGGAGATCTGCAATGCCATACAAACAAGACACAGATGGGTTTGTTTCCTTTACTGACGTAAGCCAAAACGAACTCCCCCAACAATGTCAGTATAGTTCGCGATACATAAATGGATACGCGGGATATCCCGACCTCGGAAAGGGTCTTCGTGTTACAGATACCGACAAAGACTATTACGACATACGAATCCATATCGATGACATTCCTGAATTCGTACTTCGATACAAAGCGTACAAAAAGAAGCATCCATACGGCCCACCCCAATAGAAAAACGTATTTAGACAAATCGCTCATCCGAGCGATTTTCTTTTACTCAAACCCGACCTGGCTCGGCAGGCAGGCCAGGTCTTGCTAGCAAGGTCGGATTTATGCTAAAACAGAGAACCTGCTATACTCTATTTACATGAAAAAAGTACTATTCATTTGCTATGGAAATGTCGCACGGAGCCAAATGGCTGAAGCTTTTTATAACCACATTACTGATTCTTCTGATGCAATAAGCGCTGGTCTGTTAGATTTTACACCGGCAAAGTATGTACACCCAATTAAAGACGTTATAGACGTAATGGCAGAAGAAGGTATAGACGTGTCACAAAATAAGGTAAAATTTTTAACACAAGATATGCTTGATAACAGCGAAAAGGTATACGTTCTATGTGAAAAAGATAAGTGTCCAGGCTTCCTTTTACAGTCAGACAAAGTAACTTTTTGGGAAAACATATCTGACCCATACCAAACCTCAGTGAATAATTTCCGTGACAAAAGAGATCTTATTAAAGAAAGGGTACTATCTCTTATTAAAAATTAAATTCTACAACTTCCCTCTTTATTCTATTCCAATTGGAGTTCTGAATGCGTCCAACATTAGGAGCTGGCTATTGACACACTACTATATCTATGATAGAATACTCGCAGTCACAAACCGCAACTTAACATAGAAAGGTTACACTTGAAAACTATATTTTTCTTACGCCATGGAAAAACTGAGTACACTGGTAACTTCCCTGACTTAACAGACACAGGCAAGGAAGAAATACGAAGCTCCGCAGAAGAGCTTCACAGACTAATTACCAAAAAGCCAAATAAAACTGTTCGAATCATAAGCTCTCCTGCTCCACGAGCATTGGGATCAGCGGATATAATCGCCTCCAAGCTAGGAAACGGAATCAAAGTTGAAAAAGAAGATGCCATTAGATGTATGGACTTCTACAACGAAAAACAGGCAAACATGATTTGGACTAAATTCGGCACGGCGCGTGATGTTGATCGAGCATACGCAACTCACCCAACATTCGAATCTGGGATAGCGATCGAGAGACGATCGTCAATCCAAGCTCGTTTTGAGGGTTTCTTGCAAAGATTGTTTCTAGAATCACACACAATCGACTGCCCAGATTTCACAATTTGCACTTCGCATTTTGAGATTCTCTGGAAGCTTGCGTCAATGACTAGACGACACCGCACAGAGCCGTTAAGTCACGGTGAGTTGATACGTATGTCTGTTCGCCCAAACGATGACTCTGTCTCGGTGGTGGTGGAATTCAGAGGTGACATTCTTGAAATGTCTTCGATCAATGCACACGAACTAATGAACTGAGTGTGCGAGTCACAATCTAAGTATCAAAATATAGCGCTTCCAGGGGCTTCACCAAACGGTGGAGCTCTTTTTTTTATGGTATTTTTAGCATATATTGTATGTATGAGTATAAAAACGGTTAGTGCATTCTTAGAGGGTAAAATAGAAGTCTTAGAGAAAGGTGTCCCAAATCATACTGAGACAGTTATTTCTGATGTCTTTGTTTTTAATGACTTCGCGTATAAGGTATACAAAAGTGATAGTACTTTTTTTAATGAGAATTTTTCTGATTTATCGAGCAAAGAGAATAGGTTTGATTTCACGCGTGCTGATTTTGAATGGAATAACAAACTAAGTCCTGAAATATATTTAGAGCTAAAAGGATTATCCGTAAATGGAGTTGTGCCCACTATCGGTGACCCAACCGATAACGCAGACGAATTGGTTATTGTGATGAAGAAGATTGATATGTCTGACCAATTAATAAAAAAACTACATAATAAGACTATTACTATTTCTGATTGTGAGAATATAGGAGAGCAACTTGCAAAAAAACTATCAGAACTACCGCTCTCAAACTCGGAGCAAACCGTATACTCTGATTTTCTTTCTCGGCACAAAGATATACAACCATGGATTAAAACTGTAGATAAGTACATACCAGAAAAATTAGCTAGAAAATACCAGGAATTCGTTAAGGAGTACATTGAAGCCAACAAAGATGAATTTAATTCTCCAAATGAAATGGGTATGTGTGCCGACATACATGCTGACAACGCTATATATAAAAATGGAGAATTCTACCCAATAGACAGCTATGCTCCAAAGAAAGATTGGTTACATGGTTATAAGTTCATAAATCTTTACAGAGTCGCGACCGATATATATAACTTTCTTGGTAAAGAAGGATTTAATGCAGTTATCGAGGCATATCAAAAATCATCTAGTGAAGAAGTACCCAGAAGACACGATAAATTTTTAGCTATTTACTGCCAATTGATCAACTGGCCTTACCAATACATGCTTGCGGAGAAGGAATCTTGGCGACTAGATATTGCAGATAGATATGGTAAAGCTGTGGAAGAAATTTATAGTAATGACAATTTTTAGATTTCAAAGCATATTCCTACCCGAAACAGGTCTACCTGCCGGACAGGCAGGTTCTCTTCCTCCACTGTGGCTACGACGGAACAGTAACATCGCACCAAGAGAGTAATTCCATCCCACCCGGATAACCCTGTCGACTGTCGTTCGGTACAGACTTTGTTCATGAGGTTTTGTGTAAGTTTTACTGCTCTATAGTAACAGAGCCTGTGTTTCCTGCGTTTGTGTGATTGTGATACCCCCATGTACCCGCGTTAGTAGTAAATGTAAAGCTCCAAGAGTTATTAGGAGTTATGTTCACACAAGAATCAAAAGAACTTCCAAGACAGTCATCGGGCGTAGATATAGGATATTCACTATGGGTAGGGTGAAAATTAACACTTACCCACATTCCGTGCGTACTGTCATTCATAAACAACACAGTATCATCTTGCTTAATAGTTACATTTTTTGGATTAAAACCACTGTTGGTGTAAGTAACAATAACTGGTGAAGGTGGCGGTGGAATCGGTTCAGACTCAGGTATTGTTTCTGGCTCAGGTTCTGAAACCGGTTCGGTCGGAGCAATTATATCCGGAATAATTTCTGACTCTGTGTCTAGCTTCTTGTTTGTTTCTGTTTTTATTTCTTCCTTTGGAACTGATTTTGTAATTGGTTGCTCACTCTCGTTAAAAATTGGGTTTTGAACATTATTATCCTCTTCTACGATAATTTGGTTTTGATCATCATCTTGGGAAATTTTTATTACCTCATCCGCTGAGTTATTTAAGATTTCCTTTGGAGTTTCCTCCTGAATGTTTTTAACCTCTTTTGTATACATTAAGAATCCACCAACAATAATAACAATTACAAAAATGATGACTGAAATTTTAATTTTAGCAAACCCCTTATTCATAACAAATATTTTATCATAACAACAAAACAAATGCTTGGGGTACAAAGTTTGGGAAAAATTTAGCCTCAGTTATACTAAACAAGCCTCCCTATCAGACAGGTAAGTTCCACTATTTTGAGCAAATAAAAAAACCAGCGCTTGCTGGTTTTTTTATTTAGTAAACCTACTCACCTGAATAGGCTAGAGTTTGACTACTTAGTTGAATGTAATCCAATTTGATTTCCCTCAGAATCTTCAATAAGACCCCAGAAACCCATCTCACCCATTGCAGATTTTGGTGTAATAATCTTTCCACCAGCTTCGTCAACCCTACCGAGAAAACCTTCCATATCCTCGATTGCAAGATACAGTCTTGGACCACTTGGTCCAGGTGTGATTGTAGGATCTGCAGTAACACCGAATCCAACAATGTTCTCCTTAAAGTCAGACTCCGCTAGTGATGTAGCCATTCTTTGATCACCCTCGCCTTTAACTTCTAAACTCTTTCCGGTCACAGCACTATAAAAATTTACTGCTCTGTCAAAATCAGAACTTGGAATCGATGCCCATGATATTAAATGCTTCATGTTATTTATTTAAAAACTAGTAATTCTCTATTTTAACATACTTCTATATATGTTGATCTATAAGAAGTAGTGGTCCTTCATGCTAAACTATCTATATTACTCTTTCTCTTAAAAAACATTATGAAATTTTCAAAAGACATCACAATCAACGTACCCGCAGAAAAAGTGTGGGATATACTCGGACACAAATTTACTGATGTACACCAATGGGCACGTTCAATACCACATTCTACAGTTAACCCTCACGCAGAAAGAGTGAACGGTTCTCCTGTAGGTGGTCGTTTATGTGACACCAGTATCGGAAATATATCAGAAGAATTTACCGCATACGATGAAGAAGGTATGACTTTTAGTTTTAAGGGTGTTATCAAGTCAGTAATGTTTACTAGTGTTGTTAGCTCAAATGCTGTTACAGCCATAGACGCCAATACTTCAAAAGTTACCGTTACACCTCAAATCGATCTCACCGTACTGGGCAAGATAATGTACCCCCTTATAAAACTCAATTTAAATAAAACAATAAATGAGGTACTCTTGGATTTGAAATACTTTGCCGAGAATGACAAGCCATCCCCAGAAAAACTCGCTGCGTAGTTTAAGCTATTTTTTCGTATATTGACACTTTGTCATTTTGTGATAAAGTGTTTTTAGTTAACCAATTGAAAATTCAACCAGGAGTACTACCCAATGACTACAAAGGCTACGAAAAAATACCCTCCGATTTCTCCAAACACATCTGTGAGAACAACCGTGCCAAACATGAGTATGCGTAAAGAATGGACGGATGAAGCGTGGGAAAAACGTGAATGGAACACTCATGGAGTAGTAATCACCCACCATGATTCTCACGGTCTTTGCTACGATATTCGGCTTCTAGACGGAACTGTGGGATGTTACCATCCGTCTGAATTTATGGTTTGTAGCTGACTCATAGCTCGTCCTATCATAAAAAACCGCTTCGTCTGTCAGACATGGCGGTCTTTTTTTGCCTAAATCTCTTCAATAAGCCCTACCTAACACAGTTCACCGCTATAACCACATGTAACAAATACCTTAGGAAAAGAGCAACAGTAACTAATGATAGAGAAAATTTCATTACGAATATTTTGGACTGCGATGCTCCTGTGTGCGAGTTCAGGCCTAGTATTCATATGGCTTGAAGAATCAATGCCAGATCGTGTTGAGTTGATATTTCCTACTCTATTTATAATTGGCCTGGCCAACTTCCTCATTTGAGCACCCATTATGGTGTATCGGTTTTTAGACAGACCCTAACGAGGTTATTGACACCTATATAGATTCATGATATCGTACTAGTCAAACAAACAGAAGCAGAAGGTTCATTCACAGTAGCCACTCTGACGCACCTCTCCTCTTGTACCCAATGTATCGTCTCTCGTTTTGGATATAACGAGAGAGGAACGTCTGATATTAGTCAGCTAATTCTGTGTCGAACAGGATTACCAAGTTTCTCTTTAAATATTATGCGTATGCGTATTTTTAGATCGATTGGCTTGGGTATGGCTATTATCATAATCACTCTTCTTATGCCAGAAGTTTTCAGAGCATTTGAAGACGTACTCCTCAGGTTTCTTCATCTGATGGTACAAATGCTTGCCATAAGTGAAAATGCCCTCAATAACGGGGCCACACTACCAGCATCACCTTTTCTAGGTGATTTTTTTAACCCACACGACTAGAGTAGTTTTTTGACATAGATCTTTAATCTCACACCACTTCAACCCGCAAGACTTGCTTGCGGGTTTTGCGTTGCCTACATTCCTATAATCTATGGCTACTGTGAGCGACTCTCTAGAACTTGTTGATATACTTGTTCATACACAAGATCGTTGATCTCCTCTTGAGATAACGAGAGGAGGTCGATTCCTTCGAGATCAATGTCATCAACACTCAGATTGTATTCTTTTAGCTGTCTATTGATTTCTTGGCGAGTAACTTCAAGACGTATTTCATCAGCAGTCAGTTTTCCCTTAATCGTATAATCATCTGGATTCAAACCAGACTTCTCTATCTCTTTATTAGTGACCGCTTTTCGCACATTCCATGGAGCAATACCATCCAGATCATAATCCGCTGGATCCAAACCAGCCTCTATTATCTCTGTATTAATTCTTTCTTCGACTGCATTATTATAAACATTACGCGTTATGTTAGCAGTGATTATAACTGCAACAAGAATTGTAATGTAGAGTAACAGTTTTTTGTACGGCACTTTCTTATTTATCATAAATATATGATTATTTTAATAATTTCTTAGCATTTAGATATGCAAACCTCTCTTGCACACCAGCATCAAGACGTCCAATAAAAGCTCGAGAAAATTCATCCATAAGGGCACTTACCTCACTATCAAAGTGTGGTCCATACCATCGATCAGTTCCTCGCAGGAAGCGATCAGGATGTTTTTCAATCAAAGCCTTATATAATCCAACTTCTCTATTAAGTATATCAGTAAAAACGAGTTTAGCATGTGGCAAGGACACTTCTTTTGGTACTGCTATTGTGTCATGTTCTTTCAACCATCCACTAAAAGGTAATCCACCATCAATCGAATAATACACATTCGCGTTATTGGTAATTAACGTGTCTAACCAATCGAGGTTGTTGTATGTACGATTTTCTCCCCTCGAGTCATCATATCCAACACTGTGCAGAAGAAATGTTACATCAGAATAATCTTTCACGATTTTCTCAACAGCTCCCTTGTGATGATTAAAAGGATGCATCATGACAAGTAACTTAAATTCTCTCGCAAGATCAAGAAAAGCAAGTACCTGAGGATCATCCGGGGACTTACCATCGTACATCTTGAGCTCACCCATACCAACAAACAGTCCTGGATTATCCTCCAACGCCTCTCGAACCGATGCAATATCAGGATCAATAGCATCACTAATAAAAGATGGCATCACAAAATGCTTGACCATTCCAGGATACTTCTTCTCAATTGCTTTTGCTTTATCAACTTCAGACGTAACCGAATATTTTGTGAGTAAATGAAATCCATATACACTGTCTGTTGCTTCCTGTTGCAACAAGCAACGGAAGTAATCGACTGTGAGTGTATTGTTCCATGCTGGAGTAGGAAGACCAAGTTGGGTCGATACTTTACTCACTGCAATTGATGCAGATGGAAGATGCAAGTGTGCATCCAAAAGTTTGCCTGTATAATAGGGACCCTCATCTTGAGTCGGTTCAAAAATAAACGAACAGGGACTCACTACGGCCACACTATCTACAATATCGATACTATCCACATTTTTAGTATTAGTCTTAGTTTCGCTCAATCTAACTGACTCAGTTATACCGTCAGTAGATTCTGAGTCTTTCCCACCAGAATAGTAAAAAACACCGCCAAAAACTAACAAAATCAGTAAAGTAAAACCTACCTTTTTCATATCATTATTTTATCATACACACCATACGTTTATTTACGTACAGGGGAAACACTAACGACACTAGACCAAAGTGCGAGTTTATATGTTATATTTCTATTATTACTATTAAGCGTATTCCTATGAAAACACTCAAATGTGATCTATGCGAAGCGACAGCAGACGGCGAGACATTCGACGAATGGATGAATGCACTAAAGCCCCACTATATGGAGGCTCATGCCGACGTTATGAAAAATGCTAACGAAGGTGACCATAAAAAATGGATGGAAGAGGGTAAAGCACGATTTGACGCAGCGTAAATAAGTACTTAATCTGCTATAATTAGTACATTAGAAATAATCAAAAAAATATGAGTAAAAAAACATGTGGTGGTGGATGTTCAAGCGTTGTATATGGTCTAGGTTTTATCGGAGCAATGGCCTACTATATTTCAGCAGCAACAGGTCTCGTAATGGGTCTTGTTGGATTTTTCAAGTCACTTGTATGGCCTGGAATTCTAGTGTTTGAACTTCTAACATTTTTGTTGGGAGTAGTATAAATCATCAGTCATAGACAGATATAGAAAATACCTAGTTATACTAGGTATTTTTTGTGAAAGCTCGATATACTCCATACACAGAATGTGTCAGAAGAAAAAACAAAATTCATTGACGAATTTTTTATAAATGTTACTATTCCCCATGAAAGGTGGTGAGGAAATATGCCCCATTATTGTGAATGTGGTAGGAAAATTGTAGTTTACATTCGAGGTCGAGAGGTTTGGACATATGTCAACGACTGGAGTCACAACCTTTGTAGACAGTGTCGACAATCAGTCATCGACTCAGAGAGAAATCTCTAAAGCAGGTAGGCAAGCCTTGTCTGATAGAATCAGACAAGGCTCCCTTTTTATTTACATAGATACATGAATCAAAAACAACAAAAAGAAAAATACGACCTATTGGTGATAGGTGGCGGGCCATCAGGTATGATGGCTGCTGGTGTTGCTGCAGAAAATGGTAAAAAAGTACTCCTTCTAGAGAAGAACTCCGAGCTCGGTAAAAAACTTAAAATAACAGGTGGTGGACGATGTAACATAACCAATGCTACATATGATGTAAGAAGCTTTCTCTTAAAATTTGGTGATGCAGGGAAATTCCTCCACTCAACATTTTCTCAATTTGATATACGTGACACATTCACCTTCTTTGAATCAAGAGACTTACCTATGAAGATTGAGCCGGGAAATAGAGCTTTTCCTAAAACAGAAAAGGCATTGGATGTTTTTAAAGTAATGGAGAAATACATTGATCACAAAAACATAACTGTCCTTAAAAATTGCTCAGTTGAAAAAATATCAGTTGCAAAGCAAAAAGGGGTTGTTAACTCGGTAGAAACAAACAAAGGAATATATGTTGCTGATAACTACATCATCGCAACAGGTGGAACATCTCACCCTGAGACTGGTTCTACTGGAGATGGATTTGGATGGCTTGAAAAAATCGGCCACAGTGTACACACAACATCTCCAAACATCGTACCCCTGAAGGTAAGGGATAAATGGGTAAAAAGCCTTTCTGGAACTTCCCTATCTGATATTAAAATCACCTTCTCTGTAAATAACAAAAGAATATTTTCTAGGACTGGAAAAATATTATTCACTCATTTTGGTATTTCAGGCCCACTCATCCTCAACAGCGCACACAGGGTTTCAGACATGCTACATGAAGGCATTGTCACAGCTACTATAGACACGTATCCAAAAATTGATATTGGGGTTCTCGAAAAAAACATACTAGGCATTTTTGATGAAAATAAAAATAAGTCATTCAAGAATATTATTAAGCAAATAGCTCCGAACGGATTAACCCAAACAATCCTTGATTTGAATATCATAAAAGATCCAGAAGTAAAAGTTCACAGCGTATCAAAAGAACAACGCAAAGAATTGGCTAACGCCTTAAAATCCCTATCGATGCAAATTGTAGACTTAATGGGAATGGACCGCGCTGTTGTATCTGGAGGAGGAATACCTCTAGAAGAAATAGACACCAAAACAATGCGCTCAAAGATATTTAGTAATCTATACCTAACAGGAGATATACTTCACATCAACAGACCCTCTGGAGGTTACTCTCTACAATTATGCTGGACCACTGGTCATGTCGCTGGCACACTACAATAGAGATTACTTTTTATTTATCTGCTATACTATAGGTTACATTGAATTATTATTTACAGTATTTACATGTCTACACAACAAGCGATGGATAATGTGACGGAACAATTGACTCAAGATAAAAGCTATCTTGATGTCAAAAAAATAGAGCTTGAGAGACTCGATAGAGAAATATCAAATAAAGAGATAGAATTAGCACAGCTCAAATCAGACAAACATAAAGTGATCGAATTAGCACAGCTCAAATCAGACCAAAATAAAGAGCTTCAGAGACTCGATAGAGAAAAATCAAATAAAGCGATCGAATTAGAACGGCTCAAATCAGACCAAGTCATAGCAGCAAGTGCAGCAGTAGATGCAAAGACAGCGCTAAATAAACACGAGGATGACCTACAAAAGCTATCCGAAGAAGTTCAAGAGACTCAATAACACTTTTATCAGTGCGTATTGCCATGCTCATACATATCACTAAGAATTAATTAATATGTCTGGAACATCACAAGCACTAAATACACTCAAGACTCAACTTTCAAAAGACGAGGCTGCGGTTGCTACCAAGGAGCAAGAGATAGAGAAAATTAAGCAGTCTGTATCCAACGCAGAAATAGACCTCGCGAAGCTTAAGACCACCCTAACTATGGCCGAGACGGATCTCGGTAGCGCAAAAACGGAGCTAGATGGTCACAAGCAAGAAATGCAGAGTATGTCTCAGACAGATTAATCATAAATTGAGCCACCCTATCCAAAATCTATAAATAGTGTATAATCCTTAATTATGGCAAAACGAGCAACAGGAGTAGGAAAGATGCGAACATCGCATTCAAAAAAGACTAAAAAGCGTCTCGCTATAAAGCATGAGATGTTGGCAGCACGCGCAGCCAAGAAGAAATAGTATTTCTTTAAACTAAAGAAGAAAGCCGATTATATCGGCCTTTTTTTGTATACATATTAAAATTGACAAATATAACTTCAGTGCTATATTACCTCTAGAGCAGACAGCAGAGTAACGACTCTGTAGGAAGGGACAACTAAATGACAACAAAGAAAGCCGAGAAGAGATTAAGAAAGCGCGGAGCAAAAAAATGTGTACAAATCGACACAGGAGAAGCTCCATCAACCGATCTAGTGACCAGTTACGCCATTGTCGCTGGTGCATACATCCAACATCAAATCGATCGAGGAAAAGATTTGTTTGCTGTGAAATTTGGCAGCGAGGACCAAGCCCTCCTTGATAGAGAGGAAATCGCAGTGGCCCTAAGGACCACCTAACACACATTGTCTTATACGGAAATGTACGCGTGCACTTATATTATAGGTGCACGCTTTTCACGCCCAATATATCTTGCGCTCAAAATTAATTAAAGAAATGCATATACTCTCCAAGCCCCTCCTTTTCCAAATCATCAACTGGAACAAACCTAAGCGCCGCTGAATTCATACAATAGCGAATCTTGTCGTTTGATACAGGTCCATCGAGCAATATATGACCAATATGCGAGTCAGCATACTTACTTCGTATTTCTGTGCGACGACGAATTAATTTAAAGTCATCATGCTCAGTCACAAAATCATAATCTATCGGGCGTAAGAAACTTGGCCACCCTGTTCCTGAATCAAATTTTTCTGTTGAGGAAAATAGTGGCTCTCCAGAAACAACGTCGACATAAATCCCATCTTCATGGTTGTCCCAATATTCATTATCAAATGGTCTTTCTGTTCCATCTTTCTGAGTAATCTTGTATTGAATACTTGTCAGAGTTTTTTTTAGTATACTATCGCTTGGTTTTACGTACGTATCCCATTTACTTACAGAACTCTTTGATGGATCATCAAAAATATCATCATACTCACCACTACCCCAAATTGATTGTATGAATGCATCTCTCCCAGATGCCTTACGATATCGTTTGTATGGTGACAGACTTTTCTTGTAATAGTCTTGGTGATAGTCTTCTGCAATCCAAAATGTACCTACCTCTTCTATTGCAGTTGCAATCGGTTTTGAAAACATTCCTCGCTCTTCAATCAACGCAACAACACCTTCTGCAATTTCTCTTTCTTCATTCGTTTTATAATACAGTGCTGATGTATATTGATGTCCACGGTCATAAAATGATCCACCGGCATCCGTAGGATCAGTCTCTCTAAACAATTCAAGCGCAAGTCTACGATACGAAACTCTCTCAGGATTATAGGTAACTTTCACCGTCTCCCTGTGTCCACCTATTCCACCAGCAACTTGCTTGTAGCTCGGTGAATCCAAATCACCCCCCATGTATCCCGACACAGCATCAATTACTCCATCAATTTTTTCGTAATCACTTTCAGTACACCAAAAACAGCCCCCTGAAACATACGTGACAGCTTCTGTTATGGCAACTTCAGTGGTATCTATTTCACTTGGTGCGTTCTTGCCATGATACCAGCCAACCACCCACGACAAGGCAGTAAGCACTACTACCCACATAACAACCTTTAATATGATTTTCTTAGTCATAAGAGTCCATTCATAATATCATGTCGAACTGAAATTATCGAAATTTTTAGCGAGCGGTGCATATTTTTACGAGGCAATGTAAACATTGCTGAGTAAAAATAGGCGCTGTGCCCGCCCGTACCGAGCGGTACGTTCGGGCGGGTAGCAAAAATTTGGGGATTTCAGTCGACAAGCTTTGCCCTTACTAACTGCGATGATATTGTGAACGGGCTCCAATACTATATACTAATACATATGAGATTTAAAGAAGTTTTTAAGGTGTCAGCAATTCCAGTTGCTTTTGCATCACTATGCTGTCTCAGTCCGCTTATTCTAGTAGCGTTTGGTCTTTCTACAGCTGCATTTGCAGGGTCCCTTGCAGACACGCTATATGGTGACTATAAATGGGTATTTCGTATCGCTGGGCTCTTATTCCTAGCAATAAGTATCACGCTATATTTCCGTAGGCAAAAAGGAATCTGTACACTGGACGATGTGAAAAAGCATCGACAAGAAATCATAAACAAAACAATACTCTTTTTAATTGCAGGAGTCCTTGGGTACCTATTTTTCCTCTATGTAGTCGTACATTATGGAGGAGTGTTTTTCGGTATTTGGGAGGATTATCGCTACTAGTTAACAAAACTATATGATTAAAGAAAAATATACTATAAAGGATTTCTATCCTTTAATCGGGCTTTTCGTAATTATTCTTTTGCTATCAACTGGAGCCACACTCCACAACAACATGGGTGGTATGTTCTTTATGCAGATGTTTATGGGATGGTTCTTCATACTATTTGGTGTATTGAAAGTCATTAACATCAAAGCATTCGCTGAGTCATATGCAATGTATGACATCATCGCTGCGCGCTCACGTGTATACGCTTTCGTATATCCATTTATTGAATTGACTCTTGGTGTCCTATTTCTTTTTGGAACTGCACTCTTCTACACCAATATTGTGACGCTCGTCGTGATGCTCATTGGAGCACTTGGTGTCTATCTACAACTCCGCAAAGGGGAAACGATTATGTGTGCATGTCTCGGCACAGTATTTAAAGTCCCCATGACATGGGTGACGCTTTTTGAAGATTTACTTATGGCAGGCATGGCACTCATCATGCTACTCAATTTTTAAATATATTATGGTTATTCATGGGCATTTGTAGGTATTGACAAATCATACAAATTAATGTACTATATCCCATAAAGGTATGTATTTTTGACATGTAACAGACTCAACACATATAACCAATAATCAACGACAGAAAGAAAGACAAGCTAGAAATGAAAACGACACAAGTGATCCTAGGAATTATATTATGTGCTGGTCTCACAACCAGAAACAGCTATGGCGACACTCAAGAGACAGCCCTACTCGAAGTAAATGGCTATCAAGTGGGTAACGGTTACGTAATATCAGGAACGCCACAGGTAGAAATTGCAAGATTTCTTCCCAAAGTTACTAACTTCGAATCACTCACCGGCCACCTGCCTTCAATGCAGCGGGTTGTGTGGGTTCCACTCACCATCCAGGTCAATCAAATCTATGGACAGAAATCTCCGGAAATTAAAAGTCTTTCTGTCTATATCAACAATGACTATAAACAGATATTCTATTTCTGGAAGCATCAAGATGGTACAAAAATTGCTATTGAGATTCCATTTTATGACCGATTTCAAACCCTATCCATCCGTTGCGATACGGAAATTGAAACGTATGGGGAATACGATGTGATCCTCAATGTCCCCGGCAGTGACAACGAAGAAGCTCTTGGGGTTACAGTCCGATTATACCCACCATGGACGGGAAGAGCAACGACACTTGAACCACCGACCATCATTATCCAAAATGAAGAGGGGAATCGTGGAGGGAACCATGTCCAACTCGCTATGACGGGTGGAGCACCTGGAGCAATGTATATCTGGGGGCAAAATCTCGAGTATCCAAAATTGTCCTTTCCTATGCAGATAGGATTAGCCTACTATATGCACCGAGAGACACTGAGGGAAATGGGTATCTACGGAGAGCCATTTAAAATCTCTTCTTTTCCTTGGCCAGAATTGCCCGAGATAACGGGGCATCAAGAGTAGCATCGAGACAAGTAAGTCTTAAAATAAGTCCTAAAAAAAATTCAACCCACTCGGCGACTGCTGAGTGGTATTTTTTTGCTATACTAAAACATATAAGTAACTACATATTTTATGGAACAAATACTCGTCGACGTAAATTGGACCGCAGTGATCGTAGGAGCTATTGCAGCCTTTGCACTTGGATCATTCTGGTATTCCCCAAAAATGTTTGGGAAGAAATGGATGAAGGGAGTTGGTTTAACAGCGAAAGACGCTAATAGCCCCGCTCATGCATTGTTTGCACAAGCTGTGAGTACATTTCTATTGGCTTGGGTTATTGGTGTCACAGCAACCACAAACTCACTGTCACTTGCAATTCTGATCGCACTAACCCTTTCCGTAACGATTAAGGCAAACGGTCTATGGGCTCAAAAGAGTCGTTACGCCATTGCGGTTGAAAGTAGCTATATCCTCGTCATGGCAGTCATTATGATTGCGGCACACGCACTGTTTTAGAAAACTAGAATAGATGATTGAACAAAAAACACCACGAGCTACAGTGCTCGTGGTGTTTTTCTAACTATTTGAAAAAATTTCTAACTATTACCTGAGACGTAAAAAGCGACCGGCATATAAGTCGGTCGCGTGCTACACCTCTTCAGTACTGTCCTTCCAATTCTCCCTGCTCTCACTTTTAGGTGCCGCGCGAAATGCTATACCTAACCCAAAGAAGAGTACAAACAGAATTGCTGACAGAAAAAACCAGTCTACAATATCCATATCTATTTATAGTATACCACGTATCACTTAGTTTGTGAAATCAAGACCCAGAGACCTGGTAACATCTAATTTAAAAGAGTTACCAATCATGACCTTGACATCTACTATCGTGTAGGCATAATACTCCATAGGAAACAAATCGTACTAGTACGAATGTACCTAGACAATTACGATTTATCAAGTGGATATAAAACACATAGGAATAAAATGAGTGATTCACTAACAGAAAACGTAGCCCGGCTATACCGTGCAGGTTCAGAACATTCACAACAAACCAAGAAACTTCGT
>NVTD01000011.1 GCA_002401445.1 Candidatus Wolfebacteria bacterium
TTCATATAGTGACAAAGTGCTATTCAACATAATATCAAATGTGAACTTTGACTCAACATGATTTGAGAGCGCTATTCCTAGATGTTCTTGTGTGCTCTGTGAGTCGAGTAGTGCTTCAATTGACCGTGCTATCTCTCTCGATTGCTTAATAGGAACGAGAAGTCCTGTCTTTCTATGAATTATTACTTCGGGTATACCTCCGGTAGATGCTGCAACAACAGGAAGTCTTGCAAAACCTGCTTCAAGTAGGACATACGGTAGGCCTTCCTTGATGGAAGGAAGTAAGAAAATATCTGCTCCGGACAGTAGCGTAGCGGCATTGTCTATCGGTCCAAGAAGAAAGATTTGATTATTTAAATCATATTTACTAATTTCATGCTGTAACATTTCTTCGTCTTCACCGTTACCAATAATGAGGTATATGCTATTTTTTAAGCGTCTCATCGCAGAAATTGCATACACAATACCTTTATTTTTTGTTAGTTCTGCAATCGTAATAATTACATCCTTATTCTGTAAAAAAGATATTGGTTGGTGCATGTATTCTGCGAGACGTTGCCGTGCAATTTCTGGAGCAAGAAATTCTGGTTTCTTTGCACCTATTTGAATCGTGCTTACTTTGCTTAAAATAAATGGAAAATTCCTGACGCGAGTTTCGTCTTCATGCGACACGGTTACCACTTTGTGTGAAAGTATAATAGTGAGCCATGAAAGAAATTTGGTAATTAATATCCACAATACGTTTCTCTCTTCCTTGAAGTACCATCCATGCGCGGTGAAAACTATTTTTGGCACATGAGCTAGGCGACCAGCAAGTGCTCCAAGGCCACCAATTTTTGAGCTGTTCAAATGAATTATATCTGGAGACTCTCTTTTGAAAATATGGATTAAGTTCTTAAAAACACGATACTCATTTAGTATGCTAATGTCGCGTTCAAGACGTTTTAATCCTATTACACGAATACCTTTTTGGCGTAGTTTTTTTGAAAGTTCACCATTACCACCCAAAACAACCAGGACATCGAATTTATCTTTTGGAAGTGATGTTGCAAGCTCATATACATATTTACCGGCACCACCCCAGTTTGATTTAGTGATGACGTAGATGATTTTCTGTTTTATTCGAGATTGTTGCCTGTTTGCCATAATTGTTGTATTTAGTGAGATTTTGTCGTAATATTAGCGGATTATGAAGGTGATAAACAAAAAAGAGCCAATACTCCTATTTCTGGGCGATGTCCTAGTATTTTTGGTGTCTTTGTATCTCATGCTTATTGTACGCTATCACGAATTTCCCTCAAGTGAGCTCTTTTATGAACACTTAGTACCTTTTTCTATATTGTTTGCTACCTGGGTTCTCGTCTTCTATGTAGCTGGTCTTTACGAAAAACATACACTGATATTGAAAAGCAAATTGCCATCAATTATTTTGAATGCACAAATCGTAAATACAGTTCTGAGTGTACTCTTTTTCTACTTTATTCCGTACTTTAATATTACTCCAAAGACGAATCTATTTTTGTATCTGTTTTTCTCGTTTATATTAATGCTTGGATGGAGATTGTATGGAGTAGAAAAACTTGGTATTCGTCGTCGTCACAAAGCTTTGCTGATTGGAAGTGGTAGAGAGATGAAAGAACTGTTTGAAGAGGTTAATAATAATAACCGATATCATCTGCAATTTGTTTCTTCGGTGGATCTGGATGAGATAGATGGTCTTGATATAAAGGAAGAAATAATTAACAGAGTATATTCAGAAGAGATAAACAGTATAGTTGTTGATCTGCGAAATGAAAAAGTAGAAACATTATTGCCGCATTTGTATAACTTGATTTTCTCTAAGGTGAGGTTCCTCGATATGCACCGAGTGTATGAAGATATTTTTGATCGAATACCTCCTTCATTAGTGCGCTACAGTTGGTTTTTAGAGAATATTTCTCTTGCACCACATGGTGTATATGATTTCATAAAACGAATGATGGATATAGTAATCGCAGGGGTCTTGGCTGTAGTGTCACTAGTTGTATATCCATTTGTGTGGCTTGCGATTATGATAGATGATCAAGGAGCTATTTTTAGTATCCAGGAAAGAGTGGGGAAGAATAATAAGCTAATTAAATTATATAAATTCCGTACGATGACTAATGCAAATGACGGCGGTGTTTGGGGTAATGGAAATACTAATCGGGTGACAAAAGTTGGAGTGTTTTTACGGAACAGTAGAATAGATGAACTTCCACAGTTGTGGAATGTATTGCGTGGACATATATCTTTGATTGGGCCACGCCCAGAGTTTGCTGAACCTGTAGCCCATTATACTGAAGAGATCGCATACTATAACGTTCGGCATTTAATAAAACCAGGACTCTCTGGTTGGGCACAGATCTACGGTGATCATGCACATCATGGTACTGATATTTCTGTAACAGCAAACAAGTTGTCATATGATCTTTACTACATAAAAAATCGTTCAGTGATGCTTGATGTTAAGATAGCATTGCGTACACTTAAGATTCTAACACTGAGAAGTGGAGAATAATACCCGCCCGAACGCCAGCCCGAACAGGGTCATGACTTGCGGGTACCGTTCGATACGGGCGGGTGAATAATACAAATGAATACAAATAATTTTAATAACAAAAAAGTAGTAGTCACGGGAGGAGCAGGATTTATTGGATTAATTTTTTCTCGTGTATTACTTGAAGAAAACTGCTGAATCCATATAATATATAGATAAACAAACTCTAATTATGATCTAAGCACGAACAAAGGAATATTATTCAGTAGCGTGTAACATATTGCATCGTTGATTTACTTCTGATAAGAATCAGAAGGCGCCATCTTTGAGGATGGCTACAACGATGTAAGTATGTTCTAAGTTCACTACGTTCACTAAGAAAATACTTATGAAAGATTTACAAATCGAAAAATTAATAAAGGCAGAAGAAAAGCGACAGAAGAGCGTCGTGAATTTAATTGCGTCAGAGAACTATGTTTCAGACGATGTGCTTAAGGCGCTCGGATCAAAACTTACAAATAAATATGCGGAGGGATATCCTGGTGCACGGTACTACGGAGGAAACGAAGTTGTAGACAAGATAGAGAATTTGGCAAAAGAACGAGCACTTAAAGCATTCAAACTTTCAAAGAAAACATGGGGGGTGAATGTCCAACCACTTTCCGGGAGTCCCGCAAATGTGGCTGTGTATTTGGCGCTTGTACCTGTCGGAGGAAAGATAATGGGAATGTCACTCGACCATGGTGGGCACCTTACTCATGGACACAAAGTTTCTATTACAGGAAAAGTGTGGGATCAGATTGCTTACGGAGTTGATCCAAAGACGGAGCGTATTGATTACGACGTACTTAAAACACTCGCCAAAAAAGAAAAGCCAAATCTAATAGTTGCTGGGTTCACTGCATATCCACGAAAGGTGGACTGGAAGAAAATGAGAGAAGTAGCGGATAGTTGCGGAGCAATATTGATGGTAGATATGTCACATATTGCAGGGTTGGTTGCTGGAGGTGCGTATCCTACACCATTCAAATATGCGCATATCGTTACAACAACAGTGCATAAAACTCTCAGGGGTCCACGTGCTGCAATTATATTTTCAAAGACAGAGCTCTCAAAAAAGATAGACAAGGCAGTGTTTCCTGGAATGCAGGGTGGTCCACATATCAATCAAATAGCAGGTGTTGCTGTTGCTTTGAAAGAGGCGAGTGATGCAAGCTTTAAGATATATGCAAAACAAGTGATCAAAAATGCGCAGGCACTGGCAAAAGAATTACAAAACTTAGGATGGAGAATTGTATCTGGTGGGACTGATACGCATCTTTTGCTTGTTGATACCATGTCGCAAGGTATTTCTGGGAAGGAAGCGAGTGATCGTTTGGAGAGCGAGGGTATTATTGTAAACATGAATACTATTCCAAATGACAGACGTAAACCCATGGATCCATCAGGGATTCGTTTAGGAACAGCAGGAGAGACTACTCGCGGTAAGAAAGAGAAAGATATGATCGCTCTTGCAAAACGTATCGATAAGATTCTAAAATCATAAGGAGGTAATTTGGGAGCCCGACTCCCAAATTAAGGGGTTGGACCCCTTAATTTTTTTTAAGAAAATACTTAGGAAATAACTCTGCTGATTTACTTCCGCTAAACGCGGAAGACGCCAAATGGAAATTTGGCTACAGCAGAGTAAATAATTTCTAATTCACTAACGTTCATAACAAATTATTCATGATCTTCAACGGAAAAAAAAGAGCAGAAGAAATAGTAGAGCAATTAAAAGAACAAGTACAACAGATGGAGATTCCACCGGTACTTGCGATTGTTTTGGTGGGTGACGATATTGTCTCAAAAAAATATATCCAGAAAAAGATAGCACTCGCGGCACAGATTGGTATTGTGGTACAACAAGTTATTTTTCCGGAAGACATCACTGAAGAGAAATTGAAATCAGAAATAGATTCACTCAATACAGACGATAGTGTTGCCGGTATCATTGTACAGTTGCCACTTCCTGTGACCATTAACACAGAGACTATTTTGAAACAGGTATTACCTCGTAAAGATGTAGATGCCCTCGGAGATAATCCAAAAGTTCTGACGCCGGTTGTTGGCGCTGTGAAAGATATTCTTGAGGAAAACGGTATTGGGCTTTCTGATAAAAAGATAGTTGTTGTTGGAAAAGGAAAGCTCGTAGGACTTCCGACTATTGCGTGGCTTAAATCACAAAATGTTGAGGTGACCGTTATTGATAAAAATACCAGTGATACTTCTGAACAATTACTTTCAGCAGACATTATTATTTCTGGTGCTGGACATGCACATTTCATAAAGCCGAATATGATTACTGAAGGTGTTGTGCTTCTTGACGCAGGTACGTCCGAGCAGGGTGGGGAATTGGCGGGGGATGCAGACCCGACCTGCGCCGAGAAATGCGATATTTTCACACCAGTTCCCGGTGGAATCGGACCCATGACGGTTGTGCTTATTTTTTCTAATTTACTTGCGCTGTCGCGTTAAAGGAGTAGTCTGTGGATAGAGTCTGGCAAATGGTTCGCCAACGCCAGATCCGTTCGACTATAACAATAGAAGAGAGAGGTTCGCCTAATGAACGCAAATGAAAAAATAGATGAATTGGTAAGACGACTTGAAGAAACCCGTGAAATCGTACTAGAGTGCAATCTTCTCAAGAAGAAAACACTATCTCCTATAAACAAGACTTTGTTTCAGTTTAATGTAATGCCAGCACAAAGCACGTTTTGTGAATGGGCTGGAGAGCATATATTAGGAGTTGAACAAAGCGAAGTAAGAGAAATGATATGTAGTATGCAGGGTATTTTTGTTAAGCGCTCGATGTATGAGCTTGGTATATCTAATCCATATTCTATTTATTTCGGTGGGCTGAGTCGTAATTGCAAATGGTGGGTATTACCCTGTAAAGGTAAGTATGCCTGTTTTGACGGAGAGTCTTGTACTTCGGTCGGTAAGATGCGACTCGTTACCTCTATTGAAATGTGTCGAGATTTCCACATGTGCGATGTGTTTATTTCTGAAATTGAAATGCTGATGGGTCACGCAATAAGAAGTCAACGTATCCAATATGAGAAATTTGTTGGGGCACAGGCATTGTTGAATCGAGTAACGCCAGATCTCGATGAGGAGTAAGGTTTTCTGACAAGGTCACGGATTTTCTAATCCGTGGCCTTTTTGTTTGCCAAATCGTATAAAAACCATATAATACCCATACATGAACAAGTCTCGGATATTTGGTCTTATATTCCTCATTACCGGCATATTGCTGGGGTATTTTATTTATGCATCTGAGGCAAATGATCAATCAAAATATGGGTTTCGTCTAGGGCTAGATCTTTCTGGAGGAACTCACCTAATATATGAGGCGAATACTACTGATGTGGTAAAAGGTGAAATAAACAGCACAATGAGTGCTTTGCGTGATGTTATAGAGAGACGAGTGAATCTGTTTGGAGTTTCAGAGCCTGTTGTTCAGGTTGAAAAACCAGGGGCTTTTAGTAGCAGTAATCGTCTTATTGTTGAATTACCTGGAGTTACTGATGTCGACGAAGCGGTTGCTCTTATAGGTAAGACTCCGTTGCTTGAATTTAAATTGTTTGATTCTGACGCTCAAAAAGCATTTGTTGAACAGGTACAAAATAACTCGGTTACCGAGGGATTTAATCCGCAGACTGATTTGTATACAGACACAGGTCTTACAGGACGGCTATTGAAAAGAGCAACATTACAGTTTGGTAGTAATAGCTCAGGAGGTTTGTCTAATGAACCAATTATTGGGATTGAATTTGATCGTGAGGGAGCGGATCTTTTTGCGAAACTAACACGTGAAAATGTTGGAGAAGTGATGGCAATCTTTCTTGATGGAGTTTTGATTTCTGACCCTGTTATACGAGAGGAAATTACTGGTGGGCAGGCTGTTATTTCTGGTAATTTTACACCAGATGAAGCGCGAGAGTTGGTTCGTGATCTTAATTTTGGAGCACTTCCAATCCCAATTGAACTTATATCAACACAAAATATCGGTGCGTCCTTAGGTGAAGAAGCACTGAATTCAGGTCTTGTTGCTGCGATCTATGGATTAATTGTTGTTGCTCTATTTTTGATACTTTGGTATCGATTGCCAGGTTTGGTTGCGGTTCTGTCGCTCGGTATTTATATTGTACTGATATTAACCTTGTTTAAAATTATTCCTGTGACGCTAACTGCTGCAGGTATTGCAGGATTCATTCTTTCTATCGGTATGGCTGTTGATGCGAATATACTTATTTTTGAACGTATTCGAGACGAATTCAATCATGGAGAGCGTAATATAAAAGAAGCTGTAACTCGTGGGTTTAACCGAGCTTGGTTGCCAATTCGTGACGGAAACATTTCTAGTATTTTGACAGCAGTCATTCTGTTCTGGTTTGGTACGTCTCTTGTTGAAGGGTTTGCCCTCGTGTTTGGATTGGGAGTTATTGTATCTATGTTCACTGCGATCACTATCACGAGAAATCTCCTATTGAGTATTTCAAGTGGTGAGTATTCTGGAAAAGCAAAATTCTTATTTGGTAACGGATTTAAATAATATGCAGATTGTAAAATACAGAAAAATATTCTTTGGCATTACGATTGCACTCGTTGTTACGGCAGTTGCTTCAATCATGCATTTTGGTCTTGTTATGGGGATTGATTTTACTGGAGGTACTTTACTCGAGGTTACATATGCCAGTGGTGTCCGTGCAGATAAAGCAGTTGTAGAGGAGAGACTCTCTGCGCTTAACCTAGGTAAGGTATCATTGCGAGAAACAGAAGTTGATGGAGCAGAAGGATATATTTTGCGCACACGTGATCTTTCAAATAGAGAACACAGTGGTGTAATTCGTGCACTTGCAATCCCCGGGGGAAGCGGTGTTCGTGAGCAGAGATTCAATTCCATTGGTCCTGTCATTGGGCAAGAACTTCGTAGTAAAGCAATTGTTGCTGTATTTGCAGTACTGTTCGCGATTATTCTGTTCATTGCTTTTGCCTTTAGGAAAGTTTCAAAACAAGTGTCATCATGGAAGTATGGTTTTATAGCAATTATCGCTCTGGCGCATGACATCATTGTCCCTGCGGGAGTGTATGCGGGGTATGCATCAGTGACTGGGGCAGAGATAGATATTTTGTTTGTGATGGCGATTTTGGCCATCCTTGGATACTCTGTGAATGATACTATTGTTATTTTTGATCGCGTTCGAGAGAACCTTATCTATAATCAGGAACATAATAAACGTGAAGAGTTTCGCGATGTTGTTGGGCAAAGCCTATCTCAAACATATGCTCGTTCAATAAATACGTCTTTGACTACACTGGCAGTGTTACTTGCTCTGTTTTTCATGGGAGGTTCAGCGACGACTTCATTCGCGTTTTTGCTTACGGCGGGAGTGATAGCGGGTACATATTCATCGCTATTCCTCGCTGCACCACTTTTGGTAGCTCTGGGTGGTAAAAAGGATAATCATTAACAAATAACTAAATCAGAAAAAAACAGGCAGAAGCCTGTTTGGGTATGTTGAGTTTTAAGAAAGCTCAACCTGTATGACCTGGAGTGAAAATTTTATATCTGGCGGGAACTGAAATCGTACATCTGTTTCTTCACGCCAACTTTTCACTTGTGCGGATATTCCGAGCTCTTCAACAATTCGTAATGCAACCATTTCATCAGTTGCTATGTTCTTGTTTTCAAATACAATTCGGTGCCAGCTTCTTTTATAACTTTTTTTACAAGGATCATAAGAACCTACACCAACTTTTATAATACGGTGTATCTCGTCTGTCCCAATGCCCTGTAATTTAAGGTATTTCGCCGCTACTCCATCGCCTTCACGAAGCAGACCAAGTAAAAGATGTTGTGTATTTGCTTTTTCATCACCGAGAGTACGCATCTCTTTTCTCGTAAGAGAGATAACTTTTTTCATTCGAGGAGTGAGCTGTATCTTGGTGTCAGTAAGATCGCTGCTTCCCGTACCGATCATTCTCCTGATTCCAGCCTTGGCACCCTTTCCTTGTATCCCTAAGTGTTTAAGTATTCGAAACGCTAGAAGGCTCTCATTATCTAGGATGGCTAATAGGACATGTTCTGTTCCAATAAAGTTGTGTTTGAGATTCCTCGCTACACATTCAGAAGACTGTAAAACAGCTTCAATCTCTTCAAATATAGTTGATTGTTCAGTTGTATTCATTGGGTATTCCTTTCTGGTTATAGAATACCCTTTATATTGATTTTGTCAACATTTATTTGTTGGTAGCTCTGGGTGGTAAAAAATAATACAAGGTGTATTATTATAGGTAGTTTTATATAGAGTCGTCACACAATTCAATTGAGAGAGTAACAATGGAAAGCACAGAAAAAGGGAACACAATGGAAGGAATGAAGAATAAAGAGACAGGAAAGGGAAAAAGCACGCCAGCTTATGCGGAACCATTTGAGGTAGAAAAACCAAAAAAACAAACAGGAGTTGGTGTGCATGTTAGCCGCAGGTTTCTGAAGAAAAGCTAGTTGCTCAAAAGAGCCAAAAGAGCATAGTACAACGAGGTGAAAACCCTCGTTTTTGTTTTTGTGTGTCACCGTGTTCTAGCCCCTTGACCGTAAGCAATATATGTATATAATAGACCATGCACCCCGAGAGGCGGGGTGTCGTTCTTTTACAATTGTAGCCCGAGACAGATTGATATTGCTATCACGCAATCTGTCTCAACTAAATGCAACAATAGTAAGGGAGCATAATGAAAAGTATATTATTTTTTGTTTTGTTCCATTCTGTTTATTTTCAGAGTTTGATCCTAGCTCAGGATGAACGCTGGCGACGTGGATAAGGCATGCAAGTCGAATGGGTACATCACATGGAATGTGACGTAACAATTGACAGTGAACATGTGACAATTGACTGTCGAATTTTGCTTCGCAAAATTCGACAAAAGTTAATGGTTAACGGTTACTGGTTAAATGTTACATCGCGCTTCGCGTGATGTACCCATGGCGAACGAGGTAGTAACACGTAGGAACCTCCCCCGATCTCAGGGATAATCAGTCGAAAGGCTGGATAATACCTGATAGTCCCGCAAGGGTAAAGATTTATCGGATCGGGAAGGGCCTGCGTAGTATCAGCTTGTTGGTAGTGTAAAGGACTACCAAGGCAACGACGCTTAGGGGAGGTGAGAGCCTGACCCCCACCGATGGTACTGAGACACGGACCATACTCCTACGGGAGGCCGCAGTCGAGAATCTTCCACAATGGACGAAAGTCTGATGGAGCGACGTCGCGTGATGGATGAAGTCCTTAGGGATGTAAACATCTTTTATGAGGGAGGAATTTTATTGACGTTACCTCATGAATAAGGGGCTCCTAAACTCGTGCCAGCAGGAGCGGTAATACGAGTGCCCCAAGCGTTATCCGGAATTATTGGGCGTAAAGGGTGTGTAGGCGGTCATATTAGTCTTTTGTTAAATCCTTGGGCTCAACCCAAGAACCGCAAAAGAAACGGTATGACTTGAGAGTGTGAGAGGTTTATGGAACTCATGGTGTAGGGGTGAAATCCGTTGATATCATGGGGAACACCAAAAGCGAAGGCAATAAACTAGCACATTTCTGACGCTCAGACACGAAAGCCAGGGTAGCGAACGGGATTAGATACCCCGGTAGTCCTGGCCCTAAACGATCTTCTCTAGCTTTTCGGAGTATCGACCCTCTGGGAGGCGAAGCTAACGCGTTAAGAGAAGCGCCTGGGTAGTACGAGCGCAAGCTTAAAACTCAAAGGAATAGACGGGGACTTGCACAAGCGGTGGATCATGTGGTTTAATTCGATGCTAAACGAAGAACCTCACCAGGACTTGAAACTGTTACGAAAGCCTCTCGAAAGAAAGGCCCTCTTCGGACGGAACAGCAGGCGTTGCATGGCCGTCGTCAGTTCGTGGTTTGAATTGTTCCCTTCAGTGGGGTAACGAACGCAACCCTCGTTGCCTGTTATATGTGTCAGGCGAGACTGCCCAGCCCTTTGCGCGTGAGCGCAAAGAGAAGCACCAAATATGAAGCACCAAATACCAAACAATAATCAAAATACAAATGACCAAAATACAAAATGTTTTGGATTTGAGATTTTGAACATTAGATATTGTTTGTAATTTGGAATTTGTGTTTTGTAATTTCTCTTTGCCTCGCTTCGCGAGCAAAGGGCTGGGAGGAAGGCGAGGATGACGCCAGGTCAGCATGACCCTTTGATGTCCTGGGCTACACACGTGATACAATGGGTGCTACAACGGGATGCGACGAGGTAACTCTGAGCCAACCCTTTAAAGGCATCCTCAGTTCGGATAGAGGTCTGCAACTCGACCTCTTGAAGTTGGAATCGCTAGTAATCGCGGGTCAGCAATACCGCGGTGAATACGTTCTCAAGTCTTGTACTCACAAATAACTGTGCCCGGCAGCTATATAAAAGCCAGATTGTTAAAATCAATCCCCAAACGTAAAGTTTGGCGTAGCGAACGGATAGGGTGTTTCCGCGAGGAAACATCCGGAGGATCCTAGTAGCGAACAACAGCCCTCTCGTGGCAACACGAACAAAGGCGTAATACGACCTATACCGGTGGGTTATAGGGAAGTATTACATCAAACAGCCTGAGCGGATGTTAAGAATGGTTAATATAGTGACCCGGGGAGATCTCGTAATTTGAACAGGTTCACTATCTCATGTCGTGCTGAAATCGACGAAATTTTTAGCGAAAATTATATATTTTTACGAAGCAATGTAAACATTGTTGAGCAAAAATAGATAATTTATAGCAAATATTTCGTGATTTCAGATGACAAGCTTTAATGCGCTGAGATAATGAACATGTTCTTGAAACAAATAAATGATTATGAGAAGTCAGCTGCGTCGTAGTACTGTGCGTCAACTTATACTATAATATAGTATATGAGCACAGGAAGGACAAAACTAGTAGTCTCTCCAGAATATGTTGTTGGACTAACGGATGGAGAAGGATGTTTTTACGTTAACGTTAGCACCTCTTCTGCGTACCACGCGGGAGCATTCGTTCAGTTACATTTTCATGTAAAGCTGAATGAATTGGATAAAGGTGTTTTGGACAAAGTAAAAACTACTCTTGATTGTGGAAATGTATATTTTCAAAAAGAGCAACGTGCAAATCACGCACAATGCTATAGATATACTGTTTCCGCAAGAAATGATATTTTTCAGAAAATAATTCCATTTTTTGAGAAATATCCGTTACAAACAGCAACAAAAAGAAATAGTTTCAAGGTATTTTGTCAGATTGCTAATCTTGTCAAACAAGATCAGCATTTGAAAAAATCAGGAATTGAAAAGATTAGGAAACTAAAGTCTGGTATGAATAAGAAAACTACTGGATTCGCGTAGTACGGGAAATCCGTTTGCTACGTGGAAACGCGAAGTATGTTTTAACTATCGCAATCCGCCCGTCAAACCAAGGGAGCCGGGAGTGCCCGAAGTCTGCCATTATGGTGGCCTAAGGTAAGTTCGGTGACAAGGGTTAAGTCGTAACAAGGCACGGCTAGCGGAAGCTGGTCGTGGAATATTTCAAATCGAATACGTTTGTGGTTCGCCACAAACTAATCGGTCGATATTCACCTTTGGTGATTAGATGAGACAAATAACATCTTTAAAGAATTTTGTTCTGACACTCGGGAAAGACCGGGAAAGTGAACACATATGCTTTTTGCATATTGACACAAGCAGAGTGGAACAAAACAAAGGATAATATACAAAAACCCCGCGGCTTACGCCGCGGGGTTTTTGTTTTGCAGTATTTAATATCCACAAAAAGCTTGCATTATTTTTATGACCTGATATTATATATGAGGATCTGCTCGCGTACATCTACGATTTCTTGACCTTTTGGAGAGATTTTCAATTGGAAGCAACAAGGAAGAAGACAGAGTTCCACCCCGAGACAGTCACAAACAGTCTCAACTACTCCACCATCTGGCCGATTGCGCCACCCGAGTAGGTGTCTAGATCAAATGACACAGTGACAAACAGAGCGACCTTTTACGTAAAGGCGCTCTTTTTTTTGTCTATTTTTGACATTGACAAAAGATGTCAAATATGCTAGTATATATGGCAAGTTGAACCAAAGAGAAAGGTACCTTAAGAAGTGAACAAAATACTAAACATATTCAGTTGGAGACAGATCGTCGGTGGACTTGTGTGTGGAGCAGTCTTGACGTTCTTCTTTTTATTCGTACTCGGTCCTCATCAGGAAAGAGTCAATGAAATCTCATACGAGAACCATCAAAGGGAGCTCGAGAAAAAAGCTCAAAAAAGTGGCTACCCAGTGCTTGTAACACTAGGTAGCCAGAACAATCAAAATGATCGTTAGTCTCACGAACTATGATTCTAGCATGCCCCTTCATCTCAGAGGGGCATTTTTTTGTGGAAAACCCCTGTCCGTACACCCATTCTCCTGTAACAATTTTATTGGTACATAGTATAAAAACCACATCATCTAGCGCTCAATTGATTTTCTATCGAAAATGAGAAGATACCGTGGATAACTAACTGGAGAATAGGTGTTTGGGCTTGACTCTTCTATATATTCTGCTAATATGTCTCTATCGCTTTTGTGCGTCTCTTTTTGTCTTTGGGACTAGATAGTAGACGCTGGTACTGAGCATATTTACTAGATTGGGAGTGAGTAGTGAGGCATTCTCGTGCATTCACTTTTCTCTCTCATAAGAATTATTTATTATGGCCACAGAAGAATTTGATCGCACAAAACCTCATGTAAACGTAGGAACCATTGGTCACGTTGACCACGGAAAGACCACTCTTACAGCGGGTATTCTAAACAGCCTTAGATTGGCTGGAAAAATTGCATCTAACAAGACAGTTGCAGATATCGACAACGCTCCAGAAGAAAAGGAGCGCGGTATTACTATTAATATTTCACACCAAGAGTACGAGTCAGACACTCGTCACTATGCGCACATTGACGCACCTGGACACGCCGACTACATCAAGAACATGATTACCGGTGCTGCACAGATGGATGGTGCAATCCTAGTGGTTGCTGCAACTGATGGTGTTATGCCACAAACTCGTGAGCACGTATTGCTTGCAAAGCAGGTTGGTGTACCAAAGATGGTTGTCTTCCTAAACAAAGTAGACATGGTTGATGATGCTGACATGGTTGAATTGGTTGAAGAAGAAGTTCGAGAATTGCTCGAGAAGTATGGTTACGACGGAAAGAATGTGCCAGTGATTAAAGGTTCAGGTCTTAAGGCTTCAGAAGCTACAGACGTGAATGATGAATGGGTTAAGAAGTGTCTTGAACTTGTTGATGCACTTGATACATACATTCCTGTTCCAGAACGTGAGACCGACAAGCCATTTCTTATGCCGGTTGAGGATGTTTTCTCAATTGAAGGACGTGGAACTGTTGTTACTGGACGTATCGAACGAGGAATCGTTAAGGTAGGAGAGGAAGTTGAAATCGTTGGTATTCATGACACAACAAAGACTTCAGTTACTGGAGTTGAAATGTTCAACAAGAACCTACAAGAAGGTATTGCAGGAGACAACGCTGGAATTCTTCTACGAGGAACAAAGAAAGAAGAAATCCACCGTGGACAAGTTCTTGCTCACCCAGGAACAGTTACTCCTCATACAGAATTCGAATCAGAAGTATATATTCTGAAGAAGGAAGAAGGAGGACGACATACACCATTCATTAATGGTTACAAGCCACAATTCTACATCCGAACTACTGACGTTACAGGAGAAGTAACACTTCCAGAAGGATCAGAAATGGTTATGCCAGGAGATACTATTACTTTCAAAGTAAAGCTTATTGCTCCAGTTGCTCTAGAAGAAAAGCAAAGATTTGCTATTCGAGAAGGAGGACGAACAGTTGGTGCAGGAGTTGTAACAAAAATAATCGCTTAGTTCGTTTTCTTTTATGTCAGAAACTACAGCAAAAAAGAAAACAGCAAAAAAGGCAAGCTCAAAGGAAATTGTTCACAAACTTCGCATTCGTGTCCGAGCCTACGAACATAAAGTGCTAGACACTTCAGTCAAGCAAATTATGGACACAGCTCTTCGATACGATGCAGAAGTTGTTGGACCAATCCCATTGCCTACAGAGTACAAAAAGTACACTGTAAACCGATCATCGTTTATCTTCAAAGACGCACGAGAACAATTTGAGATGCGAGTTCATAAACGTCTGTTGGATATTATTAATCCTTCAGCTAAGGTTATTGAATCGTTGACCAATTTGACACTCCCATCTGGGGTGAACATTGAAGTGAAGATGATGTAGGTTGTTAGGTTGCTAAAAATAATTTAAAACGCGAAAACATCGTGGGCCCTGTCTACCGCATGGTAGGCTTTGCCCACGGTGTTTTTGTTTGTAAAAACAGGCACTATTGTGGGCATAATGACTGAAAATGTCATTATTGCCGTTTTTGCACATTAAGGTATTTATTGGATGGACACTGGTGAACATACGGTAAGCCATATGCTTGACCTGTATGGCTACTTCTGCTAGTATGTCCTCTCAAGAGACCGATTGGAGCAATGCGCAGATTGCAACTCCTTCAGAGTATCTCCGCCATAATGGTGGGATGAGCTTTGAGAATAGGTCTTTTTTCTTTTGTATAAAGTACCAATGAAATTCATTCTAGGAACAAAGCAATATATGACAGAGATCTTCGACGAGGAAGGTCTTGCCATTCCTGCAACTGTTATTTCAGCTGGTCCTGTTGTAGTTACACAGATCAAGACTGTGGCTACTGACGGATACAGTTCCGTTCAAGTTGGTTTTGGTACACAAAGCGATAAACATATAAACAAAGCAGAGAAGGGGCACATGAAAGGTGGCTCTTTTCGTTATCTAAAGGAGTTCACTCTTTCTCCGAAGGAGGTTCTAGACTACAAGATAGGAGATACTATTGACCTATCAATTTTTGAAGTAGGAGATAAGGTGGTGGTGAGAGGAACCTCAAAAGGAAAAGGATTCCAAGGTGGAGTGAAGCGACACGGTTTTGCTGGAGGACGACGTTCACATGGAAACAAGCACGCAGAGAGACAACCGGGATCTATTGGAGCAACAGGTCCACAACGTGTGTTTAAAGGTAAAAAGATGGCAGGACGCATGGGAACTGATAAGGTTTCTCAGAAGAACCTAAAAGTAGCTCACATAGATCTCGCAGAGAACTTGATTGCTATCAAGGGAGCTGTACCAGGAATTCCTGGAGCATTAATTGAGATTACCTCATAATATTATGGAAGCAAAAGTATACAACCAAAGTGGTAAAGAAACAGGAAAGGTAACTCTTCCAGAGACTGTTTTCAACTTGCCTTGGAACGCTGACTTGGTTCACCAGGTTATGGTTGGTATGCAGGCAAATGCACGAACTCCAGTAGCGCATACTCATGATCGTGGAGAGCAACGTGGTGGAGGTAAAAAGCCTTGGAGACAGAAGGGAACTGGTGCTGCACGACACGGTTCACGACGCTCACCAATCTGGCGAGGTGGAGGTGTGACTTTTGGTCCACGAAACGATAAGGATTACAGCAAAAAGATAAACAGAAAAATGCGAACAAAAGCACTCTTTACTGTGCTATCGCAAAAACTGAAGGATAATGAAATCATCTTTGTTGATGATCTGAAATTTGAGGCACCAAAGACAAAAGACGCGATTGCAGTTCTAGCAAACCTTGGAAAGGGTTCAGGACAGGAAATGCTTTCAAAGAAAAAGAAGAACGCAGCATACATCGCAACAAGCAGTAAGGATATGATTATTGATCGAAGTTTTCAAAATATCGGCAGTGTTGAGGTTGATGAAGCACGTAACATCAATGCCGTTGATCTTTTGAAGTACAAGTATTTGGTTGTAGAAGAGCCAAAGGCTTTTATTGAAGGACTAGAGGCTAAAATAAAATAATATGGGATTCTTTGGAAATAAAAAGGAAGAAAAGGTAGAAAAAGTTGTAGAAAAAGCAGTAGTTAACCCTTCGGCAAAGGCTTCGACTGAGCTCAGCCGAACGTCCTCAGGGCAGGGAGAAGCATCACCTGCAAAAACAAAGACAGCCCCAGACGTTATTTTGGCTCCACGTATTACCGAGAAAGCTTCAGAAAATAGTACCGAAGGAGGTGTATACGTATTCAACGTAATAAAAAGCGCCAACAAGATTCAGATCGGACAGGCCGTCGAGGCACAGTTCAAGGTAAAGCCGAAAAAAGTACGTGTAATGAACTACAAAGCAAAGAAACGTTTTATAAAAGGAAAGTGGGGATCTTCTGCTTCTGGAAAGAAAGCGTATATCTATCTCAAGAAAGGAGATACCATTCAATTAATGTAATATGAAAAAGTATAATCCAACAACACCAGGACGACGAGGAATGACAACGATTAACTATCGTGAACTGCTTTCTGGTGACGCACCAAACAAGTCGCTTACTAAGGGAGGACGACGAGGATCAGGACGCGCAAATAGCGGACGAATCTCTGTTCGACATAAAGGAGGAGGTCACAAGCGACGATTCCGAGAGGTTGATTTTCGTAACTCACAAATAGATATTCCAGGAAAAGTAGCAACTATTGAATATGATCCAAACCGAACAGGATTTATTGCTCTTATCAACTACGCAAACGGCGCAAAAGCATATGTACTAGCCCCACAAAACCTTGCAGTAGGAGATACTATTATCACCGCAGAGAAGGCGGATGCAACTCCTGGAAACAGAATGCCATTAAAGAACATTCCACTCAGCACATTTGTATACAATATTGAATTGAAAGAGAACGGAGGAGCACGAATCGCTCGATCAGCCGGAAGCGCTGCAGAAGTGATTGCTCGAGATGGAGGATTTGTTCATATCAAGATGCCTTCAAGTGAAGTCCGAAAAGTTCCCGAAGGAGCATGGGCAACAGTAGGTTCAGTTTCAAACCCAGAGAACATTCTTGTGAATATTGGAAAGGCAGGACGAAATCGATGGAAGGGAATACGACCAACAGTTCGTGGTTCAGCTATGAACCCTGTTGATCACCCATACGGAGGAGGAGAAGGAAAGCAAGGACGAGGAATGCGACGAGCAAAGACCAAGTGGGGAAAGCCATCTGGTATCGGTCAAAAGACCAGAACACCAAAGAAATACTCAAACAAACTTATTGTTTCTCGCCGAAAGGTTGGAAAGAAACGGAAGTAGAGAAACAGTTGACCTTTGACCATTAACCTTTGACAAATTACGAACACAAACAAAAACCTTGCGATATATCGCAAGGTTTTTGTTTTCTAAATTTAGAACTACACCGAGCGAAAGTTATACCAATCAATCGTAACCCCCACAAAAGAAAAAGGGAAGCCTGGGGGTAGAGTCAAATAAACGGCTCAACACTCTTGAGCCGTTTATTTGGGGTTATAGGAGTTACCTTGACAAACTCTACAACATATGATATTGTTTACTACGTGAAAGCAATATATATCGTAGCTTGAACACTTACTAGCCACGAGTGAAAGACCTCGAACTCAAATGGTAGTCCAGTCAGGAGAGTGGCGGAAATGGACATTTTGTCGTCTTGCATTCAGCAAGACGACATTTTCTTTTACTCAATTTCACCCCCGATTGAAGTAATATATAATATACAGGGGTCTGACCCCTGTAATACAAACACAGCAAAAAGAAAAGGGAAGCATGGTGTAGGACTAATCCAACGGCTCAACACTCTTGAGCCGTTTATTGAAACCCTTGACAGATAACTCCTAGTGTGATAGTGTTCTATCTACAACTATATGAAGAGATCCCGAGTAACAACTCTCAAAAGTCTCAATAAACCGTCCTGGATGGTTTGTAGGGATACTCGGTGTTCTAAACCAAATTTCAAAATAACGTCGCAAGAGAAAAAGCAGCCCAAACGGGCTGCTTTTTTGCTACCTGGAATACAAGGAATAACAAGGGCTCCCCCCTAAAAAGCACCACCTCTGTCCCGAGGTGAGTGCCTCGGCTGATGAGCTCCAAAGAGCGAAACAGCAGTTCCTTGAAAAAAACGGCTTCATACAGGTGTGCCAATGAACACCAGAGAAAGGAAAATACATATGCACGAGACCATTGAAAGAGTTAGCGAATACTATAAGCGGGTCAACCACTGGCAAAATCGTAGAAGTATACGTGTATTGCCAGATCAAGTAAGACTTCAAGTGACTGTGCCATCATGCAGTCATTGCGTTACCTGCCAGAGGCGAGTGCGCGAATTTCAAGAAATACTCGCACAAAAGCCGGATGTCATATGTCAGTGGAGGACCTTGAATGACGGTGCTTATTGGGTCTTCTTTAACCGCAAAGAGGATCAAGACCCCATACAACTCCTACGTGACATATTGGAAGTAAGTATCACATAACCCCAACCCAAGAGAGAACAGAAATGAAAACGACGACACCAGAAGAATACTACCAGTTGATAAAAGCCGTAACGGAAGGTCCAACACGCGAAGATGCTGAACGCGCATCCAAAGAACTGGAAGAGCGAGGCTTTATTAGCCAAGACTCTCCAGTGATCCTCGAATATGAGGAGGTCTTCCCCGACTGTGAGGAAGTATGCCCCAACGTCGGTGACGATATCGCAGAGATAGATAGATGCTGTCTGTGTGAGTATCCACTCACTTCTGATCGAGAATGCCCAAGAGGGTGCACAGACTCGGAGAACTATTACTACGCATACGGATTCATCCACGGTATATCATCGGAAGATACGGAAGAACAAGTGGAATACGTCTAGACCAAAGCCATTTGCAACCCAGAAGCAGTAATGCTTCTGGGGTTTTTTGTCTAAATTCACTCAACCCTCGCAAAAGAAAAAGGGAAGCCTAGTGTAGGACTAATTAAACGGCTCAAGACTCTTGAGCCGTTTATAATCTACCTTGACATTTGTTCAAAACATGATATTATTACCCATGAAGATTTGAACCAATCACAACTAAATAAAGGAGAAACTTATGAGTCAAACCGAAGCTACAACATCTACCAAACGACCAGTTCGTATTCAACTTGCTATGGAAGACGGACCACTTCCAAGGGTAATCAAACAAGTCCTTCCCATTGCAGGAAACAAAGATTCTCATATCTATGTTGAATCTACTGGTGAAGCAGATCTAGTGATTTTCACCGACATACGTGCTATTGAGGAAGGGTATGATACGAAAAAACAGTACGCGTATATCGATACTGCGAGCAAAAGGGAAGAACCGAACCTTCCTGAAGGTTGCCAGGTTATTTCCGGGAGTACATTATTGGTCAGTTTGATTAATACGATTACTGCTACGCGCGATAGTCTTGGACTAATCGATGAAGATGTGCCGACTTGCAAAACGGATATAGTATTGCTTGCAGGTGCCTTGAGTATTTTAGTCATTGAGGATACTCCCAAGCATATAGATAGCGCTCGATCCGGACTCGCTGACCATAAACTCACGTTTGCAACTGGGTATCAAGCAGCCATGAGTATTCTTGAGAGTGAAAAATTCGATGTGGTATTAACGGATTTGAAACTACCAATGAGTTCAAGAACTCTCAGCGACCAGGCATTCAAGATTGGAGAATTAGTGCCATACGGTCTTCTTCTCATGATCGAGGCTGCAAAACAGGGGACGGAATTCGTTGGGGTGGTCACTGACTTGGGTCATCACGACGATCCTTTTTCTGCGGCATTTGATCACTTCGGATACATGATCGACATGTGGGATTCGAAAGTCCTTATGATGCACGCCCAGATAACGGATGGTGCTAAAGACTGGAAGTATGCCCTCTATCAGTTGGTGAGTAATAATGGGTCGTGACTTTATGTCGTAACATTCCGCCTACGCAAAGACCAAATCTTTGCGTTGGCGGTTTTCTTTTTGTCTAAATCCACCCCTGATTGAATTAATATACAGGGGTCTGACCCTTGTAATACAGACGGTGTAACAGGAAAAGAGGTAGTTGAGGTTATCTTGACATTTATACATAATATGTTACTATTATGTAAGTAATTTGTTTTTCGAAATTAACCTCAAGTGGAAGGATTTAATTCTAATGAATAAAATAACGGCCAGGTATGATTTTCACCTTGAACCATCTGCCGAAGAAATTAGTGTGATGCTAAAAGAAAGTCAGGAATTTGACAACCCTCCAGCGACGGATTTACAAGTTGATCGTGCTGTCGATACGGCTAGGGTATGGCTCCAAGGAACCACGAACACTATCAACAAAATCTTCGACTTTTGCGTTGTTGATGATACAGAAACAGGAATCGTAAGAGTTCGGTATGCTGAGGGAGAGGATTTGGGATTTACTTGTAATAACAAAGGTCCGAATCCATTCAACACAGTGTACACTAATGATGGAGGACCAGCACTCAATGTTTTGCTTGAAGGTCCTGTAAAGGTTAGTCTCAAAGAATGGGCGATGATGCCAGTTGCTTTTCAACCTACTGAGAAAAACATTCTCTTTGAGTCATTGTTCACTAGTACCAAGGAAGAAGGGTTCTTCCTTACTGTATACCTGAAGCCTGCAAAATTTTATGTCAGATTTTTCGAATCATCTGAACAGAAGAAGTGAAAGGTCAAAAGACTATGGCGTTCAATATCGTCAGGTAGGCAGACGTACAATACAAGCCGCCAACAACAAAAACCGTTGCAAGGCGGTTTTCTTTTTGCCTCAACTCCATTTAAATTAAGAATGGTTGATAACTGACATGTACATGATTTGCGTGGGTGATAAAATATACCAATGAAAACAAAGCAATCAACCGCTTTGGAGAAAAGAGTGGAAGGGGTACTAGAGTGGCCAATGATTTTCCTGACCCTTCTGCTGATTCCCGTTTTTGTCATTCCCGCACTCTATACACTCTCACCTCTACATGCCGAGATACTCGCTTTTATTGATCTTGCTATCTGGGTAGCATTTTACTGTGAGTTTTTTATAAAAATATTTGTCTCCACCAATTATATTTACACACTCAAACGAAATTGGTTTTTGGTCATTATTCTCGTACTCCCTCTATTTCGTGTTTTCCGATTAGTCCGATTAGCTCGGTTCGTGCGTATTCTTCGATTACTACGCCTTCAGTCATTGGTGAATCGTTTAAAGAAAAATATGAGAACGTTAGTACACAATCTGGAGTATGTGGTGGTGACTCTTTTGATGGTTATTCTCATCGCCTCATTCGTGATGTGGCACATTGAACAAAGTACTGGGGGGAATATTGATACCTTTGGGAAAGCCGTGTGGTGGTCAGTGATTACCATTACAACAGTGGGATATGGAGATTTGGTTCCCACTAGTCCCGCTAGTCAGATATTTGGAGGCGTGGTTTCGCTTGTCGGTATTGTTCTATTTATGCTTGTGGTTGCGCGTATTACTTCACTATTTGTAATGAATAGGGTTGTTTACCGGCAAGATAGTAATATTCGCAAACTGAATAGGAGAGTACAGACATTAGAAAAACGTCGGAGGAAGTAGCGTCATAGCGATTGTGGTGAGAATAAATATGGTGGCTGACCCCATTTACCCAAGGGGTTTTTCTTTACTTCTACACACATTGGAGTATTGTGAAGTAAATTTGTTCACATTAAAAAAGGAGTTCCAAATGTCTGAAAAAGAAAATACTGATAGATTTAAGTTGTATCCGCAAAGTATCTCAGGACCCTCTAAAGATACCAAGTTGCTTAGGATGAGCGGAAAGTCTCATGCACAAGAAAGTACTACACTTCAACACCTATTAGATTATGTGGATAGGAAAGGTGTCGATCCTTCGAAGATTAACATTACAGGCTTAAACGCCGTGATTGATGTATGTTGAAAATTCAATCCGAATCAACTCAAACCCCGCGATGATATCAAGGGGTTTTTCTTTGAGGTAGAAAAAAACCGACCTGTGAAAGGTCGGGTTGCTGTTGAAATTCCTGTGAATTTTAGGGAAAATTTGTACTCATAAGTTTGGTAGGGATTTCCTTCTCGCCGGTGATGTACTCTACTGCCTTCTGTGGTTCACCTTCGAATATGACGCTACTCGAAACCAAAGCATCTTTGTTGGGTACATTGAGGGATATGAGGAGGCGTATCAGACTGTTGCACGATCCAGCTCCTGAGTTCTGGTAACTTTTGGTAACGTCAGACAACGTTAGTGTCTTGACAGTCACATCACTCGTAATCTCGACTATGAGTATTTCGAGTGCTGTCTCTTGGTGAAATTCACCAGTGATTCCACAGAGACATCTGTAAAAGTATTTACCAAGTATTCCGTCGGGATCGAGATTCACATAGCCTGGAACCCGCATCCCAATGAGACCTCCGATAAGGAGGTTATTTTCCTCAGGGGATTGATTCCGTGTGTGATTCTTAACTGCCTCAACCCTCAGATCGTGAGGTCTCTTCATGTTGAAGTGTTTAACAAGTGCCACATGTTCGGCACTGTACGTAGGGTTTTGAGGTTCACTCATAGCGTGTTTTCCTTGGAACAACTGCTAACGATAAGCAGTAAAACTAGATAGACTTTACCAGTAATGTTGGGTGTTGTCAATGGCTTGGAATAAGCATTTTTCGCTAATTATTACTCATTTTATAAGAAGACGTAGAAAAATGTAACATTTCCCTAAAAAAGCCCCAATTTAGTTGACATTATCCTGTATTTTGGTAAGCTATTCCAATAGCCCTTAAAGGGCATTTTTTATGACACGATCACTCAAAAAAGGTCCATATATTGATGCAAAGCTTTTGAAGAAAGTTGCAGGCAAGAAACCAGCAGATACTGGTGTTGTTAAGACATGGGCACGACGAAGCCAGATTTCTCCAGAAATGGTTGGATTCACTTTTGGTGTACACAACGGACGAAAGCATTTAGAAGTTTTTGTTACAGAAGAAATGGTTGGACATCGATTGGGCGAATTCTCACCTACACGTACTTTCAACCGACACGGTGGAAAGATGCAGAAGGAGCTAGAGCAAAAGAAAAAGGAAGCAGAAATAACAGCAGCAAAGGCAGCTAAGACCGCATAAGTATCATGATTACTGCAACTCTTTCAAAATACAGACAAGCTCCACGAAAGGTCCGATTAGTTACGGAGCTTATTAAAGGAAAGACTGTAGAACAAGCTCTTGTTCTTCTGGACACAACAACAAAGAATGCAGGACAACCACTCAAGAAACTTCTCGTTTCAGCTATTGCAAATGCAAAGCACAATGCAAAGCTAAAATCAGAGGATTTGATGATTAAGAATATAACAGTTGATAAGGCACCTGTTATAAAGCGGTTCCGACCACGAGCGCGTGGACGAGCTAGTTCAATACATAAGCATTCAAGTCACGTAACACTGACTCTTGATACTATTGCACCAAAGAAGGAAAAGGCAGTTGCAAAAAAAGTAGAGAAAAAAGCACCTGTTGCAAAAAAGGAATCAGCAAAGAAAGCAGAACCAAACCCTTCGGCAAGCTCAGGGCTAGGAAAGGCTGAAGCTAAAAAAGAATAATTAATTTTTTATTATGACACACACAGTTCACCCATATGCACATAGACTAGGAATAATCCGCGATTGGAAATCACGTTGGTTTGGTGTGAAAGGTTTGTATCAGAAATTCCTAAAGCAAGATGTTTTGGTTCGTGAATTTCTTGAAAAGAGATTGAAGGGTCAGTATGTTAGTTCTATTGAAATGGAGCGTGGTGAAGATTCACTTCGTATTATCATAAAGACATCACGTCCGGGAATGATCATTGGTCGTTCAGGAGAAGGATCAAAGAAACTACGGGCAGAAGTAACAAAGCTTTTCCGAAAGAAAAAGATGACTCTTCCAAAGGATCTTAAGATTGATGTTGAAGAAATACGTTCACCAGAGTCAGACGCTTCTATCGTAGGACAAATGGTTGGAGAAGCACTAGAGAAGAGAATGCCTTTCCGACGTGTGTTAAAGCAAACCGTTGAGAAGGTTATGGCAAACCGTGATGTTATCGGAGTCCGCGTTGTTGTATCAGGACGTCTTGGAGGTGCCGAAATGGCACGTCGAGAAGAGTTGAAGCGAGGACGTATCCCACTTCA
>NVTD01000012.1 GCA_002401445.1 Candidatus Wolfebacteria bacterium
ATCCTTTGCAATCGGTTCTTCAACCAAGACGGACTTCATTGTGACAAATTCGGGTAATGTAGGAATCGGAACCACCTCACCACCATACAAACTATCCATCGCAGGCTTCATTAACACCGATCAATACTCTGGATTCAAGCAAGCGGGGGTTACTATACTTCATGCGTCTTCAACAAACTTTAGTACGTTTGTTGGTGCGAATGCCGGAGCTTTAAATCTTGATACTGGTGTACGCAATGTTGCTATGGGATATGATGCTGCAGCAGCACTTACAACGGGAGATGACTTAACGGCAATTGGATACAACGCATTAAAGGCCGTTACTACCGCCGGTCAAAGCACTGCAGTTGGTTCATATGCTTTATCTGTAAATACATCAGGAACAAACAATACCGCACTTGGTTATACTGCTCTCCGATTAAACCAAAGCGGTCACAATAACGTAGCACTAGGATACAATGCTCTAAATACAGGAACTGGGGTAGATGACAATGTGGCAATTGGATCCGCTGCACTTGATAACGCAAGTGGGGATGAGAATGTTGCGATTGGTAGTGACGCACTTGGTGGAGCATCAAACTCTGCTTCTGCGAACGTCGCAATTGGCCATGAAGCTGGCCTTGTTGTTTCAAGTGGAGTCCGTCTGACTGCCATTGGATGGAAGGCTCTAAATGCCATCACTAGCGCTAACGACTCAACCGCAATCGGATACAACGCACTTCTGCTCGACACGGGTGGAAGTAACACTGCTGTGGGAAGTCAGGCACTTGATGCAAATACAAGTGGAGTGCAGAACACTGCTATAGGATTGAATGCTCTGGGGGCTATCTCCACCGCCAACAACTCCACAGCAGTTGGGCATAGTGCTTTGGCATTAGACACCAGTGGAAGTAACACTGCAGTGGGGTCAAGTGCGGGTGCTGCAATAACAAGTAGCTCCCAACAAAATGTTTTAGTAGGAGCAACTGCTGGTTCAGCTTTAAGCACTGGTTCAGGAGATAACGTCGCCATAGGTTATGCTGCTTTAGCTAGCGGGTCATCTGATATTGACTTCAACGTCGCAATCGGTACAAGCGCTCTTGGTGGAGCGAGTTTCAATGGAGATAGGAATATAGCTATTGGGTATGTTGCTGGAAACATCATGACGTCAGCCAGCGACAACATCCTTCTTGGGCACGCGGCTGGAGACAATCTTACATCTGGTGATAACAATCTCATCATAGGTAATCAAATAGACGCTCCGTCTGCAACCGGATCAAATCGATTAACTATTGGTAACATTATCTTTGGAATTAATATTAGTGCAACAGGAACAACTGTCGATACAGATGCATTGATTGGTATTGGAACATCTACTCCATGGGCACAACTGTCAGTAAACCCTAATGCATTAGGAGGTGGCGTACCATCGTTTGTAATCGGTTCATCTACAGCAACACACTTTGTAATAGACGGGTCTGGCAAAGTAGGTATTGGAACCACGTCACCAGCCTCACTCCTATCAGTAGAAGGAGATGCATACATAACTGGCTCAGTTATATTCGCCGACGGTTCAACACAATCTTCAGCTGGTCTGAGTGGCATCGTTCAAACTTCAGGTGGAGATGGGAACACCGCAGTAGGTAGCACAGCTCTTGATTCTCTGACAGGAGGATCTGGATTGCGCAACACTGCTTTTGGTTCTGATGCGGGTACTGCACTAACAACAGGAGATGATAACGTATTTCTTGGATATCAAGCGGGAGATGCATCAAACACGCAGAATTATAACATCGGAATAGGATCCGCAGCACTTGGTGGAGCATCTTATGCAGCGTCATCAAACATTGCAATCGGTTATCAAGTAGGAGATGCATTAACTAGTGGAACAGGACACACAGCGGTAGGGCATCAAGCTCTTTCAGCAATGATAAGTGGAGGATCAAGTACCGCGATAGGATATCAAGCTCTGACTGCTGACACGGGTGGTCAAAATACAGCGGTTGGATACACTGCGTTGCTTACAAATGCTGGTGGTCAGCAAAATACTGCTGTAGGTTATCAGGCACTTAACGCTAATAGCGGTACACATGGAAACACTGCTGTTGGTTATAATGCGATGCTACTTAATACAGCTGGTGATAATACAGCCATGGGTGCGGAAGCAATGGACGCGAATACGAGCGGAGTTCGAAACAGTGCATTTGGATTTGCGTCTCTCTCTGCAATCTCAACCACAAATGACAGCACTGCTTTTGGGTACAATGCTTTGAAATTAGACACCGGTGGAAGTAACACTGCAGTTGGTTCGTATGCATTGGATGCAAATGCGGGTGGTATTAATAACGTTGCAATGGGTCTGAATGCTCTTGGGTCAGTTACTTCTGGACAAGATAACGTCGCTATCGGAACAAATGCTGGAGATTCCTTTGATACAGAAGGTCAAAATATCGCAATTGGTACAGATGCTCTCGGAGGAGGTTCATATGCTGCCAGCGACAACGTTGCTATTGGATATCAAGCAGGACTTTCTATAACATCTGGAAATAGCATGATCGCAATAGGTACGGGAGCTCTTTCAACTATGACCTCTGGAAGCAACTCAATAGGAATAGGATTCCGAGCACTAGAGCTTGCTACAGGTGCAGATAACATCGCTATAGGTAAACAGGCAGGAGATGCAATTTCCTCTGGAACTCGTAACCTTGCAATAGGAACTCAGGCACTTTCTGCGATCACTATCAACAACGACTCAACTGCGGTTGGTTACAACGCACTTATTCTTGACACCGGTGGCAGCAACACCGCACTTGGAAGTTATGCCTTGGATGCAAATGCAGGAGGTACTAACAATGTAGCAATAGGACTAGACGCAGGAGGAGCAAATATAACTGGAGGTCGAAATATATCTATTGGAAATGGTGCAAATGGAGCTGCCACCGCTACCAATGATTCAATTGCAATTGGTCACAACGCTCTACTAATAGAAGCTAGTGGTGGTGTAAATATTGCTATTGGTACTGGTGCAATGGTTGCTGCAAACGGAACAGAGAGAAGTGTTGCAATTGGTCACAACGCTCTCTTAACTATCACAACTGCAGATGACTCTACTGCCGTTGGATACAACTCACTTCTATTAGACACCGGTGGTTTAAACACTGCGGTGGGAAGTTTTTCAGGAGATGGAATTACAGGAGGAAAACACCATACTGCCATAGGATATGGAGCTCTCAGTGGATCTCTAACTGCCAGCGATGATAATACCGCCGTGGGTTACTTAGCACTTACTAGTGCTACAGGCGCCCGGAATACAGCAATAGGAGGACAGGCAGGAGACTCAATTACCGGAGGAGCAAATAATACAGCAGTCGGTCAAGATGCGCTTCAGTCTCTAGTTTCTGCTAGTAATTCTACTGCAATAGGATACAGTGCGCTCTCACTAGACACCGGTGGAAGTAACATAGCACTCGGTTCTCAAGCCGGCGACAACATAACCTCAGGATCAAGCAACCTTATTATTGGGTATAGTGTAGACGCTCCATCTGCCACTTTATCCAACCAATTAAATATCGGAAACCTATTGTTCAGTAAGGGAATAGACGGAACAGGTACAACACTTAGTTCTGGAAACTTGGGAATAGGAACAACAACCCCATACCGTAAACTAGAAGTCTACGGAACAGCAGGTTCACAACTTCGTCTTTCAACTCTCGTGAGTACATCTACATCAAATTTTGTGGATCTGGGCGTCACCAACAACGGACGTTTCTCTATCTCTCTACAAAATCAACCAGACCGTTTCTCAATCAACAGTCTCGGTAATGTAGGAATTGGTGCAACGGCTCTAACGCCAAGCTATACATTAGATGTATCTGGAACCTTCCGAGCCGCAGACATTAGAAGTACTACTGGAGGGACGTTTGCGGCGAAGGTGGATTATGCTGCTGCTACAGAGCCAGTTTCTGTCTCAATCGGCGACCTCAATAATGACGGTTATGATGATCTCGCGGTTGCGAATAATAGTTCAGGTGAGGTTTCAGTCTATATTAACGACGGTGATGGAACATTCGCAGCGAAGGTGGATTATACGCCTGGGACAACTCCGTACTTCGTCGCAATCGGTGACCTCAACAACGATGGTTATGCTGATCTAGCAGTGGCAAATCTTACCGATTCTGATGTATCGATTTTCATTAACAACGGCGATGGAACATTCGCATCAAAGGTTGATTATGCCACAGGATCAACCCCATACGCTCTCTCAATCGGAGACCTTAATAATGATGGTTATGCTGATATTGCGGTGCCGAATAATGGTTCAGCTACAGTATCAGTTCTAATTAACGATGGTGATGGTACCTTTGCGACAAAGGTTGACTATGGAACAGGAACAGGCCCAATCTCTGTCTCAATCGGAGACTTAAACAACGATGGTTATTCGGACTTGGCTGTTGCAAATAATAGTGAGACTGATGTATCAGTCTTAATCAATGACACTGACGGGACCTTTGCGACAAAGGTGGATTATCCCACAGGAGCAAGTCCAATCTCTGTCTCAATCGGAGACTTAAACAACGATGGTTATTCGGACTTGGCCGTGGCCAATAATAGCGATGCTGATGTGTCAGTCCTAATCAATGACACTGACGGAACATTTGCAGCAAAGGTTGATTACACCACAGGATCATCTCCATACTCTGTCTCAATCGGCGACCTCAATAATGACGGTTATGATGATCTTGCGGTTGCGAACAGTGGTTCAGACACAACCTCAGTCTTAATAAACGATGGTGACGGAACTTTTGCAACGAAGGTCGATTATGCGACGGGTGTAGCGCCACGTTCCGTCGCAATCGGAGACTTAAACAACGATGGCTATGCTGATCTAGCAGTAGCGAATTATACAGATGGAGATGTCTCAATTCTCCTCAACTCTCCATCAACCTTCCTTTATGCACAATCTTCAACAGGTCGTGTAGGAATAGGAACCACCACACCAACAGGTCGTTTGCAAATTGCATCAACTAGTCCAAAATTCTACATCACTGACACTGATGCAGGCCTTGACGAAAAACACTGGTGGATCGGTGCAAGCGCTGGCGAGTTTTCAATAGGTACTACATCCGATGACCTTGCAACGAACAGTACATATTTCACAATAGAAAAGGATACCGGTTTTGTTGGTCTAGGTACTACTAACCCATCTGCAAGACTTGAAGTGTTTGATGGAGAAGTATGGATATTTGATGAGGGAGATAGCGCACGTATTTTGATAGGAGATAATTCAAGCTCGGGACAATACGGTACCCTAAAATGGAGTAGTGGTAGCGATAAACTACAACTTCTGAGCACTGGAGGAACGGGCATACAAATTGGAGATGGTGTTGGTGCTGTAGAAATTGGCACGGGTAGTGGCGACGTCCTACTCGTTTCTGGCGGCGGAAAAGTAGGTATAAATGAATCCACTCCACTCTCACTAGTACACATGACCAACGATGCAGATTCTCTTATCGAAATACGACTAGATAATACTAATTCAGGAACAGATATTGATCATATGGCTCTTTCATTCTATGACGGAGGAACGCTCGGTGCATACATGCGTCTCAACAACTTTAGCGATACTCTATCTATCGGTACATCAATCAGTAGCAGCGAAATTGATTTTCAAATTAATGACGTTACACAAGTACGTATTGATTCTTCTGGAAACGTCGGAATAGGAACGACGACACCAACCGACCTCTTGCAGATTGCATCCACCGATCCAAAATTCTACATTACCGATACAAATGCGGGCACAGACGAAAAACATTGGTGGATAGGAGCAAGCGCAGGCGAGTTTTCAATAGGTACTACATCTGATGATCTTGCAACAGATAGTACATATTTCACAATAGAAAAGGATACAGGATATGTTGGTATTGGTACCAACAACCCTTCTGCAAAGCTTGAGGTGTTTGATGGAGAAGTATGGATATTTGATGAAGGAGACAGTGCACGTATTTTACTAGGGGATAATGGTGGTTCGGGACAATACGGTACGTTGCAATGGAATAGTGGTAATGATTCATTGTCTCTTGATAGTACGGGATCATCTGATCTTATTATGAATCCGGGGTCTGGGTTCATGGGAGTAAATGATAGCTCTCCACTCGCACTAATACACATGACCAACGACGCGGATTCTCTGACTGAGCTTCGTATTGATAACAGTAATGCGGGAACAGATATCGATCACACCGCTCTTGGTTTCTACGATGGAGGAGCACTTGGTGCATATGTACGTCTCAACAACTTTACCGATACTCTATCTATTGGAACATCGATCACAAGTAGTCAGATTGATTTTCAGATTGATGAAGTTACAAAAGTAAGTATTGATGCTAGTGGAAATGTTGGTATTGGAACGACGACGCCATTCGGTAAATTTGCGGTGAATGATTCTGATTCACTAACAGATTTTTGGTTCTCAAACACTGCTGAGACGACTGATGAGAAACACTGGGTCTGGCAATCGGGTTCTTCAGTCGGAAGTAGCGTATTCCGTTTGCGCGCAATCAATGACACAAACAGTGCTGGTAGTAATGCACTTCAATTTACACGAAGTGGAACAACGATAAGTAAGGTGGTGTTTCCAAACGGAAATGTTGGTATTGGAACGACGACGCCAGCAAGTGTTCTACAGATTGCATCTACAGCAAATACCGAATTTATGTTAACAGACACAAATGCGTCCGCCGACCAAAAACACTTTGGTATTTTCACAGATACAGGAAAATTTAACATCAGAAGATTAACCGATGCATACAGTGGGTATACCCCAGCGTTTACAATTGATTCAAGTGACAACGTCGGTATTGGAATCACAACCCCTGACCAAACACTGCATGTGTTTAAAGGTTCAGCGGGGTCTATTACCGCAAATACATTAGCACCACTGGTTGTTGAAAACAGTACACACTCGTATATAAATATATTGTCACCAAATAATGTTAATACCGGTATATATTTTGGTGACGAAGATGATAATGATATTGGTAAAGTTGAATATTTTCATGCCTCAGATGTTTTAAGTTTTACCACAAATACTTTCGAGCGTATGCGCATCGACTCCTCCGGCAACGTCGGTATTGGAACTACTACACCAAATGCAACATTGAACGTGCATACAGCAGATGGTGGAGTTATGATACCTGATGCTGCAGGAGACGATTTAGTGATTGAGAATAGTGCAGCGACTGGACTATCAATACTCTCACCCGATGGTAACGATGGCAGTATCTATTTCGGTACACCTTCAGACACTACAGGTGCAGCACTGAGGTGGAATCATAACGCAGATACATTTACCATAGAGACAAGAAACACAGGTGCAAGTTTGGTGTTTGAAACAGGAGACAGTGCCGAAGCAATGCGCATCGACTCTTCCGGCAACGTCGGTATTGGAACGATTACGCCAGATAAGAAATTAGATGTAACCTTTGCAGATGACACTTTGGGAGCAGGTGCTATATTTCAAAACACGGACGGTAGTTTAGAATTATTTAATACTACCGCAACTCTGAATAATTTCGCCCCAGTCTTTAGAGGTAATTCTTTAGGGACTGGTCAGGCAGGATCTGTATTTTGGGGTAATATACCAACGGGGGATGATAGTGGTACAGTACCAGTGACAATATTTCGCTCTACCGTTAACGCAGTGTCTTCTGTAGTAACACGCCCAATGTTTCAATGGCAGGAAGGTACAACTCCTGTGATGACCATAGATTCTTCTGGCAATGTCGCTATTGGAACATCGAGTCCGGAATATGACTTAGATATATCTAAAACTAGCGCAGGAAATTTGATAGATTTACGGACTGCCAATTTAGATACATCTAATACTTCCTCTGGAACACGAATTATATCAGCCGTAGGAGGTTCTGGTTCTGGAGACCCAAGGTTTTTGCTTTCTGTAATAGGTGTACAAGAATGGTATTTAGGTATAGATAATTCTGATTCTGACAAATTCCAAATCGGGAAGAGTTCTGTGCCTGGAGCACAGGTGGTTATGACTTTGGATACTTCCGGCAACGTCGGTATTGGTACAGTAAATCCAGGCGATTTATTGCATGTTCAATCAACTGCTCCATATTTGAGAGTAGATATTACAGGTGGAAAAACAGAAGGAGGTATTCTAGGTGGACTTAGATGGGAGTTTGATGTTACAGGAAATATTCCGGCATCTATTACAGCTTTATCAGATGGGTCTAGTGAAAATGGAGCTCATTTAGGTTTTAATACTATGGTAGCTGGTGGTAGTCTAACTGAAAAAATGCGCATCGACTCCTCCGGCAACGTCGGTATTGGAAGTACATCTCCCACATGGAAACTCTCAGTTGCAGGCTTCATCAATACCGATCAGTATTCGGGATTCAAGCAAGAAGGACAGACTATACTCTATAGCTCAACAACAAACCAATCACTTCTTGCTGGTGCTGGTGCTGGTGCGGCACTACTTTCAAACGGCACCGCAAACACCGCTTTGGGATATGAGGCACTCAACATAGCTACTTCGAGTGACGGCCACACCGCAGTTGGATACCGCGCTTCTTACTCTAATGCAGAGGGGAGTGCTAATACTGCACTTGGTGCAAATGCACTATATACCAATGCAACAGGAAATAATAACACTGCAACTGGCTATGCTGCCATGTACTCAAATATTTCAGGCGGATTAAATACAGCAACTGGATACAATGCCCTCTATTCCAGCACAATTGGAACAAACAACGCAGCATATGGCTATTATGCCCTCCGATTCAATCAAACGGGGTCTCAGAATGTTGCCCAAGGTATGCTGTCTCTTCTACAAAACACCTCGGCAACCTCCTCGGTCGGTATCGGATATGGCGCTGGACAAGGTACTGCCGCCTATAGTGCAGGGGAGTTAACTCTAGTTGGTACTGAGGCTCTCTATAGCGTTGCTACTGGAGCAGAAGACAATACTGCTGTCGGATATCGTGCAGGGTATGGAAATACATCTGGAGCGAACAACATCTACCTGGGTTACCAAGCAGGAGATAATATAACCACTGGTTCAAACAACCTCATCATCGGGTATGATGTAGATGCTCCGAGTGCCTCCAATTCAAACCAACTTAACATCGGTAACCTTATTTTTGGAACAGGAATAGATGGAACTGGAACAACTATTTCAAGTGGTAATATCGGTATTGGAACTACCACTCCTTGGGGACTTCTCTCAATCAATCCAAACGGAATCTCCGGCCCATCATTCGCAATTGGCTCTTCAACCAAAACAGACTTTATTGTGACGAATGGAGGGGATGTGGGTATTGGAACAGAGAGTCCTGACTCATTACTTCATATATTAAAAGATACAAACGCTGAAATGTTTATACTTGAAAGACCCTCAGCTACATCTAAATGGGGGATTAAATTACAAGGTGATATTACTGCAGACTTTAAAATTGCCGATATGACAACCGGAACTGTTCCATTTACTATTGAGAAAGGAGCAGACAATGATACCTTGTATCTAGATGATAGTGGCAACGTCGGTATCGGAACCACAACCCCTGTCTCAACCCTCTCAATCCAAGGATCATTGTGTGTACGCGATACAGGAAGTTGTGGCACCACCGCAGGAACTATCTATGCAACAACCGCAACTATTAGTGACATAGACCTTGCTGAAAACTATCAAACAACAGACGATACAATAGTTGCAGGAGAAGTCGTCTCTCTTGATCCAGACAATGCAGGATTCATCAAGCGTGCTTCAAGTGGTGATAACACACCAGTACTCGGTATTGTATCGACCGCACCTGGATTGCTCTTGGGAAGTGAGATAGCAAATAGCAAACCAGTCGCACTCACTGGACGTGTTCCATTGATTGTGAATACCGAGGGTGGAGATATTTCAATAGGAGATAGACTAACACTTTCAACCACAGACGGTGTTGCAAGACGCGCAACCACAACAAGCGAAACAATTGGTATTGCGCTATCTGCATATAGTGCAACATCAACAACTGCAACTTCTACTATCGAAGCGTTTATTGAGCTTCGTAAATACACACCAGAAGATCAAATGATCATTGATCATCGCGGATACATAGGTATTGGTACAACAACACCGCAATATCCAATTAGTCTTGCCAGTGGAGCGTACGTTACCACTGGAGGAACATGGACTAACGCATCCAGCCGTGAACTAAAGGAGAACTTTACCGATCTAGACAGTTCAGAAATCTTAGAAAAGATTTTAAGTCTAGAAATCACACAGTGGAATTATAAATTGGACAATGCATCTACAACTCATATTGGACCTATTGCAGAAGATTTCTACGATCTGTTTGCTCTCGGTGGGACTAATACATCTATATCATCAATTGACCCTGCGGGAATAGCATTGGTTGGTATACAGGCGCTGAATGATCAAATTGCAGCACTCGATATTGAAGGATTAATTTCACAAGACAACAGTTCATTGTTTGATTCATTCCTTGCATATCTTGAGAATCTGGGAACACGTATTGTTGCGGGGATCGTATACGTAACAAACCTAGTAGTTGGAACAAGCGATAATCCTACTGGTATTACATTGTATGCAGATGGAACAGGAGATCCATATTGTCTGACTATTAATAGCTCCGGAGAACCAGTTTCTACTGCAGGAGTTTGCGGAAGCACATCACAACAAAATACTGAGAATAATAGTGTGGACACAAGCGCACCAACCCTAACCCTCAATGGAAACAACCCCGCAATCATCCCACTCAACTCAACCTACAACGACCTAGGTGCAAACGTCGAGGACGACACTAGCGATAACCTAGGATACAAAACATACTTAGACGGTGTATACACAACCAATGTATCCCTAGACACCTCAATCAACGCAACATATGAAATCGCATACAACGCAACAGACCAAGACGGAAATACAGCAACAACAACCAGAAGTGTTGTAGTGGGAACAGGAGAAGAAGTATTGATCGCTGAGGAAGAAGGAGACGTAGCAACCACTACACCAGAGGTAGTTATCGAAGAAACTCCAACAGAAGAGCCAACGCAAGAGGTAGTGGCTGAAGAAGTAATAGAGGAGGTTGTTACAGAAGAGATAGTGGAAGAGGTTGTTGTTGAAGATACTCCAACTGAGGAAGTTGTCGAAGAAGTCGCAGTTGAAGAGGTATCAGAAGAAGTAGTTGTTGAGGAGACTCCTACAGAAGAGCCAGCCGAGGAGGTTGTTGTTGAAGAATCATTAATAGAGAATGATGTTGCGGAAGAAATTGCTGTATAGGAAACTACCACAAAAGAATCTTCAGTATAAATTTGTTCCGCTAGTCTGACTAGCGAAATATAACGGAATATTTACTATATAGAATATGAGAGTAGAACCATACACCGTAGGATCATTTGTTCACGTTATTAAACGCGGTGGACGTGGTATGCCAATTGTTAAAGATGAATCCGACAAGTGGCGTTTTCTGAGGTCCTTGTACTACCTAAATGATGAGTACTTTAATGAAGATTGGGCGAATATATATTATAAAGAGAGACCGGTTAGTCAGACTAACCGGTCAGTTGCAAGTGCTCAAGAAAAGTTATTCTACCGTCCATCAGGTTGGCCAAAGAGAAAACCACTAGTGCGTATTCACGCTGTTACCTTGGTGCTAAATCATTTCCATTTACTATTGGAAGAAATCAAGGAAGGAGGAGTATCTCTTTTTATGCAAAAACTTGGCCAAAGCATGACCAATCACCACAACGAAAAGTATCACTGTATTGGTAGCCTTTTTCAAGGTTCATTTAAGAGTAAAACAGTGGATACTGATACATATATGTCCCGTTTGGCAGTATATATTATGGTCAAAAATACTTTTGAAGTGTATGACGGTGGATTAGATAAAGCAAAGGAAAATTTTGATGATGCTTGGGAGTGGTCAATCAAGTATCCATTTTCCAGTTTAGGAGATTATGCAGGTGATAGAAAGTCTCCAATTGTCGACACAAGTTTTTTGAAAAAGTTTATTGGAGCTCCTGCAGAATTTAAAAAACTGACTCGAGCAATTATGAGTGAGGAGTATTGGGAAGATAAAGTGTACATTGAGTAGTAATGAGTGAGGACAGTCAGACCATATCACTATAGATGACCGGTTAGTCTGACTAACCGGTCATGTTGTTATGTATTTGCACTTATTTCTCGCTATAGTAGAATACACATATTGTTGCAGGGGATGGCTGACGGCCGCACTCACATTAAGACATTGTTATGGAGCTTGCCCCGTCGGCCATCTCTCGTTGCAAGTACTACCACGCCATTAGGTGTGGTAGTATTTTTATATATGAATATACAGGAGAATGTGTCGCTAGCACAATATACGACGTTAAAAATAGGGGGTATGGCCCGGTACTTTTTGGTTGCGAGAACAACTCGGGAGTTAATAGATGGAATTGCATACGCAAAGCAAAATGACCTACCTGTATTTGTACTAGGTGGTGGTTCAAATATACTGTTGGATGATGAAGGCTTTGAAGGGCTTGTTGTAAAAATAGAGATCAAGTCAGTCGAGTCGATTGATCGCGGAGATACTGTTGAAGTGACTGCAGGAGCGGGATTGGATTGGGATACGTTTGTTGCGGACATGGTTTCGGATGAATTATATGGTCTAGAAAATCTTTCTCTTATACCCGGAACAATCGGTGCATCAGTTGTACAAAACATTGGAGCGTATGGTGTTGAAATAAGCAGTGCTGTTCTTTGGGTTGAAATACTAAACACAGAGACAAATAATATTGAAACTCTAAAAAATGTTCAATGTGAGTTTAATTATCGTAACAGTATTTTTAAAAGTAATAAGCATTATATTGTTACTCGTGTAGCATATGAACTAAAAAAGAAAGCAAATCTGCAAACAGATTACAAAGATGTAGCCGAATACTTCTTAAGTAAGGGAATAGAAGATCCAACTCTTGCTCAAGTACGTAATGCAATTGTATCTATACGTACGGCAAAGCTTCCCGATTTGGATACCATTGGTACTGCAGGATCGTTCTTTAAGAACCCTGTTATAAGCACAGAGAGCTATAAGGCTCTATTAGAGCAATATCCAGCTATGCCTTCATATTCTATTGATTCAGACACAGTTAAAGTGCCACTTGGATGGATAATTGAACATGTGTGCGGTATGAAAGGTCTCACAGATGGAAGTGTTGGTACACATGACAAACAGTCACTTGTAATTGTTAGCAAAAAAAATGCAACAGCAGAGGAAGTAAAAAGCTTTGCAAAAAAAATAATTAACTGTGTAAAAGAAAAAACTGGAATAGAAATTGAACGCGAAGTTGAATATATAAACAAAAAGTAAAAAACTTTCGTAAAAAAACTTTTTAAGTTATCCCCATTTAACTTTAAAAACAATTGCAAACGTTTCTTGTTGCGAGATAATTAGTACATGGAGATGTAATAATATTTTGTAAAAGTTTTGGTCGACAATTATTACATTACATTTAACAACTAAGTTTACTTTCATGGCGCCACGAAAACGAAAGTCAGCTGCAAAGCGAAAGCCAGCAAAGCGAAAGCCTGCTGCTAAGCGAAAGACAGCTGCAAAGCGAAAGCCAGCTAAGCGAAAGGTAGCAAAGCGAAAGCCTGCTGCAAAGAAGCGAAAGCCAGCAAAGCGAAAAGCAGCTAAGCGAAAGCCAGCTGCAAAAAAGAGGGCAACAGCAAAGCGAAAGCCTGCTAAGCGAAAGGTAGCAAAGCGAAAGCCTGCTGCAAAGAAGCGAAAGCCAGCAAAGAAGCGAAAGCGATAGTCTTGATAAAAACCTCCACTCGGAGGTTTTTATTTTACCTATATGGATGTCTATGCTCTGGTATCGAAAATGTGGTACTATGTAACGATGTTATCACTAAAACGCTTGTTTTCTGGGGATGAAAACGCAAAAACGCTTAAGAAAGTTGACCCTATAGTTACAGAGATTAACGCACTTGAAGAAAGTATATCTGCTCTATCTGATGAAGAGCTGCGTGGAAAAACTGCACATTTCCGCGAGCTATTAGAGGACGGGAAAACTCTGGATGATATTCTTCCAGAGGCGTACGCAATTGTCCGTGAAGCAAGCAAGCGTTCATCTGGAGAGCGACACTATGATGTCCAGCTAGCTGGAGGTATTATTATGCATCAAGGTGCAATTGCAGAAATGCGAACAGGAGAAGGAAAGACGTTGGTCGCAACACTTCCTGTCTATCTACATGCGCTCACTGGCAAAGGTGTCCATGTTATTACAGTGAACGACTATTTGTCGCGACGTGACGCGGTATGGATGGGACAAATATATGCATTACTTGGACTTAGTATCGGTGTTATTAATAGTCAGTCGTCCTATCTTTATGATCCTGGACACCAAGAAGTTGATAAAGATCGAGATGAAAAAGGCGGCTTTGAGATACAAGATGAATTTTTAGTGCAATCAACACGTCCTGAGGCGTACGCTGCAGATATTACCTATGGAACAAACAACGAGTTTGGTTTTGATTATTTACGTGACAATATTGAATACGATAAAAAGAATTTACGACAGCGTGGTCATATTTTTGCTGTTGTTGATGAGATCGACTCTATATTAATAGATGAAGCACGTACACCTCTTATAATCTCTGCGCCAGGTGCAGAATCAGAGAATTTATATAAAGTATTCTCAAGTATGGTTTCGGGATTTGTATTGGATACTGATTACACGTTGGAAGAAAAGCATAAAAGTATCGCTGTTACTGATGCTGGTATTGAAAAGGCCGAAAAAATGCTCGGTATAGACAATATATATACTGACAAGGGTATTAAATATGTACACCACCTAGAAACTGCTGTACGTGCCAAAGCATTGTTCAATAATGATAAGGAATACGTTGTTCGTGATGGAGAGGTTATCATTGTCGATGAGTTCACAGGACGTATGCAACCAGGGCGACGATGGAGCGAAGGACTGCATCAAGCAGTTGAAGCAAAGGAGGGCGTTACTGTTAAGCAGGAATCTCGTACTTTTGCATCTGTGACATACCAGAACTATTTTCGTATGTACAAGCAACTAACAGGTATGACGGGGACCGCGATGACTTCACAAGAGGAATTTCAGAAAGTGTACGGTCTGGATGTTGTTTCTGTTCCAACTCATAGACCTATTAAACGTGATGATATAAATGATTATATATTCCAAAGTGAACAAGGAAAATTCAAGGCAATTGCCAAGCAGGTAAAGAAGTATAGTGATATAGGGCAACCTGTTCTAATAGGTACTGCTTCTATTGAAAAGAATGAACTTTTGTCTTCATATTTGAATCAAGAGGGTGTAAAACATGAAGTACTAAATGCAAAAAACCACGAGAACGAAGGAGAGATAATTGCTCAGGCAGGACGTAAGGGTTCAGTAACTATCGCAACCAACATGGCGGGACGTGGTGTTGATATTAAATTGGGAGGTAATCCCGCACCAGAAGAAGATTATGAATATGTTAAGAGCCTAGGCGGTCTGGTGGTTCTTGGTACTGAACGTCACGAAGCACGACGTATAGACAATCAATTGAGAGGACGCTCAGGACGTCAGGGGGACCCAGGTATAACACAGTTCTTTGTTTCTCTTGAGGATAGTCTAATGAGAGTATTTGCATCTGACACAATCAAAACCTTGATGGGACGTTTTGGTATTCCCGAGGATCAACCAATCGAAAACAGAATGATAACAAAGTCTCTTGAGACTGCGCAAACAAAAATAGAAGGTATACACTTTGATCAACGAAAGCATGTTCTTCAATACGATGACGTTATGAATCATCAGAGAAAGAGTATATATACAAAAAGACAGGCCGTTCTGCTTGGTGAGCCGTCTGATATTGACTCGGTAATGTCAGAAATAGATGAAGGCCTTACTGCAATTGCTGTAGAGAAAAAGGAAAAGTTTGGAGATGACGCATTTTATGCAGGATTCAGAAAGATGTATTTGCAGATAATCGATATGCTATGGATGGAGCATTTGGAGGTTATGGATTATACGAGATCAAGCGTGAATCTTCGTGCTTATGGTCAACGTGATCCCCTTGTTGAGTACAAGAAGGAGGGATTGCGTATGTTTAAGGATCTGGAAATGTCTCTCAGTGATCATGTTATACGTCTATTACCTACCATGGGAGCACAGGTTCCCATGGAAGAGCAAAAACAAATGGACAGTGTATCAAAAACAGCAGAGAAAATAAGCTCAGAGACTAATAGTCAGGGTACAAAAGGTAATAAGATAGGTAGGAATGATCCATGTCATTGTGGAAGTGGCAAGAAGTATAAACGCTGTCACGGTAGGAATGACAGCATGTAATCCTGAGTATGTCGAAGAAAAGAAATGTCATGGAAAAAACACATAGTAAGGCAAAAGGATGGGTTCCACCAGAAGAATACTATGCAGCACTTCCAAAATTTGTATTGGGATCTAGCGTTATATTTTTTAATGAGAGCGGCGAAATACTATTACTCAAGACTACCTATAAAGAAGGGTGGACTGTTCCAGGGGGAACAGTTGATGCTAATGAATCGCCACGGGACGCGGCTGTAAGAGAGGTACAAGAGGAAATTGGCCTTCAAAAAGGCATGCTAAGTTTGCTGTCAATTGATTCTGCAATTAATTTTTTTGGAGAGAGAGGTACACAATTTACATTTCTTGGTGGTACATTAAGTAATAAGGAAATTGAGAAGATCATTATACAAGAAGAGGAAATTAGCGAGTATAGATTTGTGTCCACTGATGAAGCGGTAAGATTACTGAATATACGATTTGCAGCACGCCTACCACACGTGCTCAAAGCAATCAAAGAAAACACTACCGTCTATCTCGAACATGGTAAGCCCCTCACCACTTTTTCTAAAAAGTGGTGAGGGGTAAGCCTGTGATATAATTTAATTATGACAAAATTATATATACCCGTAATTTTAGGCACAGCGCATGAAGGGAGGGCATCAGAAAAAGCTGCAAAGTATTTATTTGATCAGCTTTCAAAAAATGATGCAGTAGAAACTGAACTTGTAGATGTTCGGGATTTTGCATTTGGACACACCATTCCTTCGTGGGAGAAATCTTCTGACGCAGAGAAATGGCGAGAAAAGGCACAGCGAGCAGATGGATTTATAATCGTTACACCTGAATACAATCATGGCTATCCAGGAGAGCTAAAGATTCTTTTAGATACTGCATATGATCAATACGTGAAGAAGCCGGTTCTATTATGCGGTGTGTCTGCTGGAGGATTCGGCGGTGTGAGGGTCGTTCAGTCTCTACTTCCAATTGTGCATGAGCTGGGGCTTGTTGCTACACAGGAAACGCTTAATTTCCCTAAGATAAACGATGCCTTTGATGAATCTGGTAAGCCTACTGATCCAAAAATGGATGAACGTGTAACAGAGGCATTTGATGAGTTGCTATGGTTTACTAATGCTCTAAAAGTAGCGCGTACTAATACTTAATTATATATATTATGATCATTTCACTAATTGCACGTTGGATAGTAGCAGCGCTCGGATTACTCTTGTCAGGGTATGTTCTTGTTGGTGTTTCAATCAGTACATTCTATGTGGCACTTATTGTAGCCGTGCTGCTTGGGTTGGTGAATATAACGATCAAGCCGATTTTGCTATTACTTGCATTCCCAATTAATTTTCTTACCCTTGGGTTATTTACCTTTGTAATTAATGCTGGATTATTCTGGTTTATTTCGTCATTTGTATCTGGGTTTACTGTCGACGGATTTATAGGTGCATTGGGAGGATCTCTGATCCTTTCACTTGTGGTGCTTGTAGGTGGCAAGTTTATTGATGCAATACGATAGTATGACTACACTGGTAACACATGATGGGAAATTTCATGCAGATGATGTATTTGCGACAGCGGTTCTATTGATACATCTAGGTAAGGATCTTACCGATACCGATATTTCACTAGAAAGAACTCGTGAGAAGGATGTAATTGCTAGTGGTGACTATGTATACGATGTTGGAGGTATCTATAATGAAGAAGGGAATCGTTTTGATCATCATCAGCCTGGAGCTGCAGGTAAAAGAGAAAATGGTATTACATATGCTGCATTCGGCCTAGTATGGAAAAAGTTTGGTGCAGAGATCTGCGGTTCACAAAGTATTGCGAATCGTGTTGATCGACGTGTAGTTCAACCAGTCGATGCTTTGGATAATGGTGAAAGTATATGCAAACCCACAATAGAAGGTGTATTGCCGTATGGTGTCTCTGGAGTCATTGGTTCTTTTTTACCGACATGGAAAGAGGAGCGAGAAGGTATAGATGATATATTTGAATCATTAGTACCATTTGCTAAGAAGATTCTAGAGAGAGAAATTACTTGGGCTCAGGATCAGGAGGAGGCCATACTGAAAGTGACGGAAATATTTGATAATAGTCCAAACAAACAGGTGATAGAATTAGATCAGAAATATCCATGGGAAGAAGTTGCAGATAAGTATCCAGACGCACTTTACGTAATTCATCCACAGGACGGTAAGTGGAGAGCACATGCAATACGTAAGGGAGCAACAACATTTGAGCTGCGAAAGCCATTTCCTTCAGAATGGGCAGGTCTTCGAGATGAAGAACTTCAAAAAGTAACAGGTGTTGACGATGCATTTTTCTGTCATAACAAATTATTCACCACAGCGGTTGGGTCAGAGGAGGGAGCCCGCAAGCTTGCAGGATTGGCTTTGAGCGCGTAGTATAGCTATTTATGGCATTCGTAGACGAATTAAACATACATATCGCATCCGGCCGCGGTGGCGACGGAGTAGTCCGATTCTTGCATTTAAAAGGCAAGGAATTTTCTGGGCCATCAGGAGGTGATGGAGGTAATGGTGGAGATGTCTATATAAAAGGAATTCGTGACATTGGAAAGCTCGCGCAGTATAGACATGCGAAGGAATTTAAGGCTGATGACGGTGACGCTGGGGGCAATAATAGTAAATCAGGAAAGGGTGGCGAGGATATTATTTTAGAGCTTCCGGTTGGATCAGTTATAACAAATAAAAAAACTGGAGACATATATGAACTACTAAATGAAGAAGAGGAGATTTTGATATTGAAAGGTGGGTATGGAGGTAGAGGAAATGAGCGATTCAAAAGCTCTCGCAATGTTACTCCACAACAATCTACACCAGGTAGACCAGGGGTTAAGGCAGATTTTTATATTGAGCTAAAACTTATTGTAGATGCGGGATTTATAGGCTTTCCAAATGCTGGAAAATCGAGCCTTGTTAATGAGCTCACAAATGCAGGTGCTAAGGTTGGAAGTTACAAATTCACAACCCTTGAGCCAAACCTCGGTGCACTATATGAATTGATATTGGCGGATATTCCAGGATTGATTGAAGGCGCCAGTGACGGAAAAGGATTAGGACACAAATTCCTTCGACATATTTCACGAACTCGTTTACTCGTACATTGCATATCGTTGGAAAGCGAGGATCCAGTACAAGACTATGAGAGTATAAGAAAAGAGCTTAAAGATTTTGACCAAGAATTAGCAGACAAGCAAGAGGTTATTGTTTTGACTAAGACTGATGTATCTGATGAATCAACAATTGCATCTATTAAAAAGGCACTAAAGGCTAAAAATCCGAATATATTTCTTACTTCTGTATATGACGATGTATCTCTAAAAGCATTCAGAGAGGCTCTTACTGTTATATTGAGGGAAGGTAACTAGTAGTGTAATATAGACATATGTCAGAAAACAGTCCCTATAAAGCCACAATCGGCCTCGAAATACATGCCGAGCTAAAAACGCATACAAAGATGTTCTGCAACTCGCGGAACAATTCAGACGAGAAAAGGCCCAATACTAATATATGCCCAGTATGTATGTCGCACCCGGGGACACTTCCAGTGATTAACAGAGAAGCTGTTAAGCATGTAATGCGTGTTGGGCTATCTGTTGGAGGAGATATAGCAGAGCAAACATATTTTGATCGTAAGAATTATTTCTATCCTGATATTCCAAAAGGGTATCAGATTAGTCAGTACCCGCATCCAATAGTATCTAATGGAGAACTTGCTGGAGTAGAACTAACCAGAATACATCTAGAAGAGGACACAGCAAAGTCTACGCATGACACTGGGAGCAGCAGTCTTGTTGATTTTAACCGTGCAGGAGTACCTCTAATGGAGCTTGTAACAGAGCCTGTAATACACAATGCAGCAGATGCGGTTGCGTTTGCACGTGAACTCCAATTACTTTTGCGGTACTTAGGAGCAGGAGAAGCAAATATGGAAAAGGGAGAGATGCGTGTTGAGGCAAATATCTCAATCAGTAAGACAAGTACACTAGGTACAAAAGTTGAGGTTAAAAACCTTAACTCATTTCGTGCTGTAGAACGTGCGATAAACTATGAAATCGCTCGCCATGAAAAGGTCCTTGAAAGAGGTGAGTCCGTAGACCAAGTGACCATGGGTTGGGACGAGAGCAAAGGAAAGACGTTTACACAACGGGCAAAGGAGAATTCGCATGATTATAGGTATTTTCCTGATCCAGATTTGCCAACACTTGATTTGAGCTCTGAGGATGATCTTAATCTAGATACTCTCAAAGAATCACTTCCTGAGCTACCTAGTGAGAAGCGTGCTAGGTATGAGAGTACGTTTGGTATAAAGTCCGAGGATATAGAGACCTACATTACATCCCATGTTCTGGGTGCGTTTTTCGAACAAGTTGTAGAGCAGTTGGACTCTGACAAGGCGCTTATAGCTCTTGCATCAAACTACATTACATCGGATATAATTGGCCTAGGTAGATCAAATACTGCCGAGAGCAGTATCGAAGGAGTTGGTCTTATAAAGGCAGAGGGACTAGCACAGTTGATTAGGATGGTTAGTGCAGGCGAACTATCATCACGTGGTGCAAAGGATATTTTGAAAATAATGTTTATTGAAGGTGGGTATCCTGAGATCATTGCTCGAGATAATGATTTGCTTCAAAAGAGTAACAAGGATGACCTCATTCCAATTGCGCAAGGAATAATAGAATCAAATGAATCAGTTGCGAATGAGTACCGTAATGGAAAGGAAAGTTCTATGCAATTCTTTATAGGGCAGGGGATGAAGGAAACTAAAGGTTCAGCTAATCCAAAAATTCTTAAGGAAGTATTTGAGGAATTGCTACAAAAATAAGGGGTCCCATATTAAAGCTTTGCATTAATTCACAATAGTCGCTCCACTCCTTTGCTCATTGAATCCTCGGCTCGGAAATACAAAAGCTTCGCTCTTGCATTTCACCACAAGAGTACTTCCATTTTAATAGTAGTTGCGACTACTTGAAAATTTGGTCGCTCTCGCTCTACGTCGATAATAAAACTGCTCATTGTTGAGCAGTTTTAATTTATTCTAGTGAACGTATTTCAAGTTTTCTTTTTTTTGGTTTCGGAGGTTTCCGTCCCTCGGGCACACTACTGTATTCTATTTGACCAACTAAGTCTTCAATATCCTCTCTGCGGTACATTCGATAGTTGTTCATCGGATTACGTCTAGCAATAAGCTTTCCAGCTTTATCCCAGTTGCGTAAAGTGAGAGGTGTAACCCCAAGTATTTGTGCAACAGATTTGATTGTAAGATACTTTTTATCCATATATAATTTACTATAAGACTCACCTATTATATGAATTCAGGACGCAAAAAACAAATCGCCATATTGATCTTTACAGTAATCCTTTTTGGTGTTCTTCTACGTGTCTTTATACTCGATACATTTATTGTACAAGGTGACTCAATGGCACCATCTATCCTACCTGGTGATTATGTATTCGTAAACAAAAGTGCATATGCTTTCAATCGCTCTCCATCAAGGAGAGACGTTGTCGTAACCAATTTTAGAGGCCAAGAGGACATATCAATAATAAAACGTGTGGTAGGGCTACCTCGAGAGAGGGTAGAGATAACTCCTAGCGAAATACGTATAAAGAAAGATAGAGATGATGAGGGGATTGTAGTTATGGAGGATGGATACATCAATCTTCCGAATTTTGCTACAAATGGAACAAGTACGATCATGTTAGATCCATATGAATATTTCATATTAGGTGACAATCGATACGTCAGTACAGATTCAAGAGTGCTAGGGCCTGTGGATAAATACGCATTAATGGGTAAAGTTGTGCTAGTCCTTAGACTGAAAGAATTTAAGTTTGTAAAGTTTTAGAAAAAATGGGAGCGACAGAAACCACTACAGATACTGTAGTGGTTTTTATTTTGATAGGAATCCTTTAGTAATGTTTAAATATATAAACATTACTAAACATTAATATATTTATTATGCATCCATACATATATGCGCCTAGTGCATTTGATTTCTGCTGTGCGCTGCAGTTTGGTGTTTTTCTACGATTGCAGAATATCACTTTCAAACTGATTTAAGCGTTGTGGTGTATACATTTTTTCAAGTTTCTCTAGTAGAATAGTAGTTAAGTATAAGTGAGCCGATATGTATCCGATACATATCCGATACGCAACCATTTCAATGAATTCACCATCACCCGATACAGACCAAAATATTCCTAAGGAGCAGAGTGAGTTGATACCTTTATCGAAGGCTGCTTTGGGTACTCCGTACAGTGCCGAGTATCTTAGTTTGCTTGCTCGTCGGGGTAAGCTAAAGGCAGAAAAGGTTGGTCGTGTTTGGCACGCTACAAAAGAGAATGTTGCTGAGTATGTGGCTGAACAGAAAGGTTCTCTAAGCAAGCCGATACAGGTTGAGGAGTCTGTGACCACCGTATCGGATGGTCCAGCATTGGCACCGGAATCATCAAAGCTTTCACCTATGAGCTTGATCAATGCTGGAGTAAGGGTAGCGACCTCGCGTGGACTATTCATGCTTGGATTTATATTCCTAGTTGTCCTCTTTGTTGTTGCACCATTCAGGTCAGTATCTGGATTCGTAGGTGATGCCTTCCGATACGTTGTTGAGACTGTAAAGGATGCTCAAACTGTTATGGGATTTCGTCCCGGCACACATGCAAATGAAATTCTTCTTTTGGATGAGAGTGGCGACGTATCAATTTTTGGACATATAGAGACCGAGGGACAATTCAGATCATTTGTTGAACAAGGTGTCGCACCTTTCGTTGTTGAATCAACAACTTTGGTTGAGAATCTGAACTCTGAGTACCTTGATGGAAAGACAGTTAAGGAGTTTACTCTCGCTTTTGTTACTGAAAATGGAAACATTACATATGAAGATGTGTATCTCGAAGGTAATGTGAAGGTTGGACAGACACTTCTTGTTCGAGGAGCAACTAAGCTACTACATACACTAGAGGTTGGTGATGATCTTACTGTGTTTGGGGATGCTGTGATTAACGAGTCATTTACCGTTCAAGGGCCATCATATTTTAAGGCATTACTAAATGCTGACGATATTGCAGCGAGTCGCCTAATTTCTGACTCAGTTTATGCAAATATAATAAGCAGTAAGGCAGCAGATTTTGATGTATTGACTGTGAATCAAAACATGAACGTGCGTGGGCAGGCTGTATTTCAAGGTATGGGAATATTTAGAAGCGGTATAAGCGCGTTTGCAGGATCATTCGAACAGGCATTGGATGTTGGTGGAAACTTCGCTGTTGGAGGAGATGCAGAAATTGGTCGGGCAAATGGTAATTCTGATATTACTATCGCATCAAATAGTTGGGGAATTACTGCAGGCGGTATAGCAACTCTTAAGGGTTTGAATCTGGAGGGTACATTCTCACCATCAGCCATTAGTACGGGAAATATAACATCATCTGGAGATATTATTATATTGTCAGGTAGTGTTGGAATAGGTACAACAAGTCCAGGGGGAACGCTTGGAATTGTTGGGAACATTGTTGCTTCTACAACAGCGACATCAACATTTACAAATGGATTAGATCTATCTGGTGGATGTTTTGCGATTGACGGGGTTTGTATTACTGGATCAGGAGGAGGCGGTGGTGCCTTCGCATCTGCCGGCGGATACACAACACTCGACACAACAACCGACTCCGTCGGCATCGGAACCACCACCCCCGGAACCCGCCTCGGAGTAAGTGGAGGAATACTAGCCGAAGGAGTAGTAACAGCGTCACTCTTCACCGCAACCTCCACAACCGCAACCTCAACACTCCCAC
>NVTD01000013.1 GCA_002401445.1 Candidatus Wolfebacteria bacterium
ACCTTTTTAAAACCTTGCGATATATCGCAAGGTTTTAAAAAGGTGAGGGGTAAATTGGAATGTCATTGAAGAGAATTTCACACAAGCAAATAAATAGAAAAGGAAATATACAGAAAAATAAACGGCTAAACACTCTTTAGCCGTTTATTTTTTATTATTCGAGAATAAATGGGGTCAGCCACCATTTATTAAAGAAACCCAGCTCCATCGTTAGACTTTTTACCACTGATTGCAACAAAGTATTTACCAAAAGTGTCTTCATCAATTTTTATATCAAATAATTGATTGTGAAAAATCTTAACTAAATTGGGAAAATCTTGCAAAACTTTCCAAGTCAATCCAAACACCATTTCCGGTACGAATGTAATTGGGTAAAGTAGCTGTCTGATTCCTCGCAATGGTTGTGGGCCAGACATAGCAATGTACCCTCCAGTTTTCAAACTATTTATGTGCTGATTCAGCAGTTTCGTTGTCATGTATCCAAAGTTACTTAAAATAGCATCAGGTTTGAAATCCAAATCTCTTTCTGGATCATATTTATTCAAGTCCATGTTTATTAGTTTTACATTTTTCCAACCCATTTTCTCTATTTTTCTTTGTGCTATTCCTAACATGGATTCTGAGAAATCTATTCCTACAACAAAACCCTCTGGGCCAATTTTTGATATGATAAAATCTAACTCAAAACCACCTCCAATACTCGTTATAAGAACTTTGTCACCTTTTTGTAGATGTAAATACGATATAGCCTTTTTCTTTACTCGTATAAGACCGCTAATTATAGGAATCCATTCACATTTATCCTGTATCTCAAAAAGAGAAGGAAGTATTTTATTGTATAAGAGTTTGCTTACACTCATGTAAAAAGTATAACAGGTTCTTTGTTCTATTGAGCTCCCCATTCTCTACACTAAACCCCACAAAAGTGTTTGGGTGAGAAAGCACGGGGGTGCTTTTGCAAGACCTTTTGAGATAATTTACGAATGGAATGAAGTAAAGTATCCAAAAGGTGTATTCAATGAAAAAAGGAGCACGACCTATTTTTTAAGGAGCGATATTGACTATAAAAATGGAAGTACTCTTGTGGTGAGGCGACTATTTTGAATTAATGCCTTTGGCCAGTTCCTGTAAGGAAGGTTGTTTGAGTTTTGGGGTATAGATTGACATATTCTGTATTTATGTTAATATGTCCCAATAAAACTTGTACATGAACAACTAAAAAAACAAAGGATACCGAATGATAGACACGGAAGAAAAAATGGACTTCTTGCAACTTCTCAAGGATGGGAAGGTCAAGGAGTTTAATCAATACCGAAAAGATAATCCCAATTCGGCTCCAAATTTCAAAAAGGCGGATCTCAAGAGGGCGGATCTCAACGGGGTTAATCTCAGAGGGGCGAAACTCATTGGGGCAAATCTCAAAGAGGCGAAGCTCATTAGAGTGAATCTTGGTGGGGCGGATCTAAGTTTGGCGAATCTTACTGGGGCGGATCTAAGTTTGGCGAATCTCCATTTGGCGAATCTCAGTTTTGCGAATCTCAGTGGGGCGGATCTCAAAGAGGCGAAGCTCAAAGATGCGAAGCTCATTGGAGCAAAGCTCATTGGGGCGGATCTCAAAGAGGCGAAGCTCAGGTGGGCGGATCTCAGTGGAGCGTATCTCAACGGAGTAGATCTCAAGGGGGCGGATCTCAACGGGGCAAATCTCAGTGGGGCGGATCTCAGTGGGGCAAAAATCCTACCTGAACAACCTGAACTCCTGGAAAGGATTAGGGAAGAACTCAAAGAGAAGGAGGGAAAATAGAGTCTCTTCTCTCACACCTCTCAAATAATCACAAACTCCCCAGCAACATGCTGGGGTTTTTCTTTTACATATTTATTCCCCTACCCTCATCCTCTACACTAAACCCCACAAAAGTGTTTGGAAGGGTTACTTGATTTTTGTTTTTGCTCTCCAAAGAATCACCACATAAACCAAATACCACAGCGTCACCGCCCAAAATGGGAATGCTGATATATGTAGTGTCGCAAACGGTATAGACGAAAAGATATGTACAACGAATAGTTCATATGAGAGTAGAAAGAACGCACCAAATGCAAACGGCCATGCTAGTGTGGTTGAGACTAATCCTACAAGTCCCGCAAGGAATCCAAGTAACATTGTGAGGGGTATTGCGAGCAACACCAACATGTTTACAGGTACCGCAACAAGAGACACTTCCCCCATCTTGTAGAGTATTGCTGGTAATACAAAGATTTGCGTTGCGAGTGTTGCGATTAATACTTCACGCAGTCCCCACTTATCTGTCACACGCGACACATACGGTGCAACCAATGGTGAGACATACAACAATCCAAACGTTGCAAGGAATGAGAGTTGGAAAGACGAATCATATACAAGTATTTTGGGATTAACGAGCAACATAATAAATCCTGCGATGAACAGCAAACGTGTCATATCACTCACGCGCCCTGTTGCGCGTGCAAGCAATACCAGTATTGCCATAATGCTTGCGCGCACGATAGTTGCTCCTGCACCTGTCATCAACGCAAAGAACACAATCGAGAGCGACCCCACGATTAGTTGTGCCGTGAAAGGCAAAAAGAAAAGCATAGCTATTAGGAACTCCGCAACAATCGTAACGTTGTATCCAGAGAGTACGACAATATGTATCAAACCTGTTTTGCGAAAGTCTTCCTGGAGTTCTTCACCAAGAGCACGCTTCGCACCAAATACTACTCCTCCTACCAGTGCCGCATGCGGTTGGGGGATCATGCTCTCAACCTGTGCAATCAATGCATGTTTAAATTGAAAGAGTTTTGCTATAAACATATTCCCTTCCCCCTCACCAATCCTTTCAAGCGTCGGTCGATACATTCGATAAAATATTCTATCTTTTGCTAGAAATTCATCGTATTTAAAAAGTCGCCCATCATCAGTAATAAATGCCTCTGGTTTTTGAAGTTGTCCTGACACTTTTATAACATCTCCATAGTTCCATTCGGGATATAGATTCGTTGTTACCAAAACTTTGCTCGAAACAATTTGCGTCGTACTTCCTTGAACTAACGAATGCAAAGCAATCGTTAACCGCACATCATCTTCCCTCTCATCTGGTTCATCAACGAGAACTCCCTCGAAGATTACCGTCTGATCAACATAGGTATCGAGCAATGGATCGCCCTGGACTTGTTCGAAGTAATCGAGACGTAACATGCCGAGTGCGATAAACAAAAGCCCCAAAGCGACCAGAGTCGCTTTGGGGCTTTTGTCCTGCAATCTCCCGATTAGAAATATGACACCTGCTGTAAGTAATAAAAACACTATAAACGCCATACTGGCGTCATGATACGACCGCCATAATATTCCCAATACAAATGCAGATATACCCGTATATAAATACATATATACATTGTACCTATATACAAGTTTGCAGAAAATCAAATTGGCGCTATAGTAACTTTGGAAGGAGGTTCACATGCTACTAGTACCAATACTACTGACTATCGCCTACATTCTCTATCTCGCATTTAGGGGTCATTTAAGTATTCTAAAGATACCAAATACTTTTGCAGCCAAGTGCGTAGCAACAAGACGTTTGCATGAAGCTCAACTTGCAATTCTCACGTGGAAAAGACAAAATCCTTACACACCGGATTATAACCCTGAATACCAACGGCTTGTACAAATATGCATCGGCGCTCACATGTTATGGCAATCGGCATGGCATGACTCATTCTATATATACCGACACGGTGAGCAAATAGAAATGGAAATGGAACGTTTGCTCGACCAAATAATTTAAAACCGCCCTACCAATTTGGTAGCGCGGTTTTTTGTTTATAAAAGAATACAAAAGATTGACATATACTAGATTTCATGCTATTCTTAGTATAGATTTCACTAAAATTACATCTATTATAAAAACAATCAACCCAGGAGATACAATGAATTCAATGCACAAAATTGGTTATGAAATTCCACGTGAAGACAAGACAAAACTTATTGTGTGTGGGTACACATCAGATGGCAAGTACTTGGTGAGAACAAAACGGCCTGTCACAGCTCCAGACAGAATGTCTGAAATTGTCGATACATCTCTGCTAAGTCCTGGCGTTATACTTCAGTTTCCCAACGGTAAACAAGTAATCATTATAAGTCAGCGTGATACAGGCTACTGGGAAACAGCATGTAATGATCTATCAGTTCTGACTGTGGAAGAAGTAGAGATACTAGAGGCAGAAGCAAATGCGGTTTCAGTATATTCAGCAGTTGCAACAAAACGTGAAAGTGGTGGCAACAGCAAGAATCTACGTTATCTTCCACGTAGAATGACCAACGAGCCTCGAGAATAGTAAGTTTCCTGCTCAATATAATCCCCGCGAGGCCTTGGCCGAGCGGGGGTTTCTTTTGTCTAAAAAACAATTTGGGAGTCGGGCTCCCAAATAACTACAAACTCTTCCACTCGCTCACAATCTCTTCTTCGTCACTTTTAGAAAGTGATTTTTTATACTTCACTCCCTTCTTCCCTTTCACTCGTGCCTCTGTCTCTCCCCATGTTTGATGTATTTGTACGACACCCGCCACCATACTTATATATGAAAATGCTTTCGCTTTACTTCGTTCTTTTGCCTTCTTTTTTGCCGCGCTTAATTCTTTCTTCTCTCCGAGATCCGAAAGATCAACATCATATTCTGAGAGTGTCCCCGAAAAAAGCTCTACTCCTTTATCCAATCCATAGTCTGACGCAATCACATCAGCGCGTTCATTCCCAGGAACACCAACGTGTCCTTGGACTGACTGCCAATCAACAGTTATCGTTTCTGTAACATCCACAAGTCTCTGCCACAAATCGCGGTTTAGTACTTCTGCCTTAGCCTTTGTAACCCAACCATTTTGCTGCCATCCAAAAACCCATTTAGTAATACCGTTTATTACATACTGTGAATCCGTATAGACAATTGATTCACTCGCTCCCATATCTTTCACTGCGAGTAACCCTTCTATTACACCAGTTAATTCCATACGATTATTCGTAGTACTCTCTTCTCTTTCCCCAATCTCAAGAACTTTTCCATCATGCAATACAACAGCCCCCCATCCACCTGGGCCTGGATTTCCTTTTGATGCACCGTCAGTAAAAATAGCCGTCTTATTCATTGCACTACTATATCACATCAATAATCCTCATCCGTAGTTCTGGTCGTCCGCGAAACATAGATTTTTCTACGGCGACAACCAGGTCTAAAGGCTGTCCTTCTTTTACTTTTTCACCAAATGTCTCTGGTGTCATGAAGAATCCTATCGAGTCTACATCCCGATCATTGCTATTTTTAAACGTCAGACCAAGATGGTTCTTTTGTTTTCCAAAAGTTCTCACACTGCTTGGGATTACTCCTTTCAACATGAACAATGGTCGTGCATTCCCAACACCAAACGGTGAAAGCTTGTCTATGTCATCATGTAATCGCCAATTAACCTCATCAATAGAAAGAATACGATCAACAAAAGTCGTATCCCGATCGCCTTCACCCATTTTTACTTTTTCAAATGCCTTTTCCATTTCCTCTGCCAGCACATGAACCCCACTATCTGTAACACTGAACCCTCCTGCCATTGCATGCCCTCCTGATCCCGCAAGAACTCCATCTGGGAGCGCCTTCATGAGCTTTACAACGTCAACGCTCCCATTAGAGCGACACGATCCTTTCATTTCATTCCCCTCTTCGCGTCCCCAAAGAAAAACAGGGCAATTATATTCCTCCATTAATTTATTTGCGACAAGTCCCACTAACGACGGCTTCCATTTTGGATTACCTAATACAATTATTTTCTTTTCCTCCTCGGGATAGCGCTCTTTCACTGTCTTATGTATTTCGCGCACCATCACGGCTACGAGGCTTTTTCTCTCATCATTTATTTCATTCAAGTGTACCGCTAATCGCCCTGCTTCAACTTCATCTGTCGTTGCGAGCAAATGAAATGCATCTATCGGAACACCCATTCTCGACGCAGCATTAATACGCGGGCCAATCGTAAAACCGATATCTTCTTCTGTTAAGAACCTTTGATTTACTTTGAGTTTCCGAAGTAGCTGTTGCAATCCTGGTCGCGGCGACTTGCGCAATACCTTTAGCCCATAATACGCCAGCACTCGGTTTTCACCCTGCAATGGAACCATGTCTGAAAGGGTCGCAATGCCCACCATATCGAGCAACCATTTCTCCCACCCAGCAGTGACACCCCATTTTTCTCTATGTTTATTGAGAAGCGCCTGAACTAATTTGAATATGACACCAGAACCACATAACATGTCTTCGGAATACTTACAGCTCTCTTGTTTTGGATTCACAATTGCATATGCCTCCGGAACAACCTCATGCGTCAGGTGGTGATCAGTGATAATCACATCCATTCCCTTCTCATTCGCACGTTTTACCTCGGGGACATCAGTAATTCCGCAATCAATAGTGATTATTAGTTTCACTTTATCTTCGGCTAACGCATCTATTGCTCCCACATTCAAACCAAAGCCCTCTTTGTTCCTATGTGGAATGTAATTAGTAAAATTCTCGTATTTAATTTTCTTAAAAAAGTCATGCAGGATAACTGCTCCAGGAATACCGTCTGTATCGTAATCACTGTATATCGCAATGCGCTCATTTTTATCCATCGCGTCAACAATCCTATCGACAGCCTTATCAATATCCTTTAATTCACTTGGATCGTGTACATGCAAATCATAATTCGGATTCAGATACTCCTCTGCGTCTATTTTTGTCTCTACACCTCGGTAATAGAGGAGATGTCGCACAAAATCACTGTATTCTGCCAACTCTTTTTCGGCAGATTCTGGAATGGGCTCCCGTACAACATAGTTTTTCATTCGCTCATTTTAGCATATAATAGAGTAGTTATTAGTCGATAGTTTTTAGTTAAAAACTAATCGCTCATTAGTACGATACTCTGTTTTCCTACGATATATCGTAGGAAAACAATCCACAAATACTATGCCCGAAGAAAACACACTATTTCACAAAATACTAACAGGAGAAATACCCAGCGATAAAGTATATGAAGACGAACATATATATGCTTTTCTCGATATTAACCCTGTAAATATTGGGCACACACTGGTAATACCAAAGAAATTTTCACGAACGCTGCTTGAGGCAGATGAGGAAACAATTGCCCATCTATTCAATGGTGTTACAAAAATAGCTCGTGGGGTAAAAGAAGCAACGAAAGCAGACGGTATTAATATTATGAATAACAGCGAGGCCTCTGCAGGACAAGAAATTTTCTACACCCATATTCATATTGTTCCCCGTTTTGACGGTGATGGATTTACTCATTGGAAAGGCGCGCGAAAGTATAATAGCGGTGAAGAACAAGAAGTTGTGAAGAAAATAAAAAAAGAATTATAAAAAACGCTCTGCTATTGCAGGGCGTTTTTACTTTCATTGTTTAATCTACGTCAAATGATTATCCTGCAATGCTCGAATCCCAGGCAATGTCTCATCTGCCAAAAATTGCAGCATCGCACCACCACCCGTTGAAATAAATGTAAATCCATTATGCAAATCAAGTTCCTGTATAGCAGCAAGTGTGTCTCCTCCCCCAACAACAGACACTGCATCACTCTCTGAAATAATACGCGCCAATCCTAATGTACCCTCCTTGAATTTTTCCTCATAATTCCCCAATGGTCCATTCCACAAAATAGTTTTTGCTTTTGACATTATAGGTGCGAGTTCTTTGATAGTTTCTGGTCCTGCATCACCTATATAGTCATTCTGTAAAACCTTGTCAGGAGTAGTTGTAAGTATCTGACCTCCCCTTCTCACAACAACATCTTTTGGTATGTGTACTTTCCCTGTCATAAGTAACTCATCCATATCGACAGGATTTTCAGACAAAAGAGATGTTCCGACTTCAAAACCTTGTTTAACAAAAATATCATTTGCGAGTGCTCCTCCAATAACAATCTGATCTGCGATATCTATAAACTTTTGGATCAGTGGCCATTTAGTATCAAACTTTGCTCCACCCAGAACAAGTACAAAAGGACTCTCTGGATCAAGTGTCTTCGACAACGCTGCAACTTCTTCACTAAAACGTATTCCAGCATAACTGGGCACATGCTTTGCTACCCCAACTATCGACGCATGCTCTCTATGAGATACAGTGAAAGCCTCGTTCACATATATATCAGCGAGACTTGCTAATTCCTTTGCAAACTCGCTATCGTTTGCGGCTTCTCGTGGATCACGACGCAAATTCTCAAACAAAACAACATCTCCGTCTCTCATAGTTTTAAGATAACTCGTTGTTTCTTCGCCTTTGAAACTCTTCAGGAAGGTAACGGGAAATTGCTTGTTTAAATAATCATTAATAGGAGCAAGTGTAGCAACCGGATCACGTCCGATATGCCCCATGAGTAAAACTTTGGCTCCGCGATCTCGCAACAGCTGAATAGTAGGAAGTATTTTCTTTAATCGAAAATCATCAACAACATCTTTACCCAACAGAGGAACATTAAAACTACATCGAACCAACACTCGTTTACCTGAGAGATTAAATACAGTTTCAATGCTTGGAATAGTCATAAAGATTATGCGGCAGCAACAATAGCTTCAAAATCACGTGGTCTAAGGCTAGCACCTCCCACAAGAACTCCGTCCACTTCGCCTTCGTGCATTAATTCTTTTGCATTCTTTGGAACAACAGAACCCCCGTATAGAATCTTGGTCTGCATTGCACGATCGTCTTTGTAAATTTCCCTTAAAGTCTTCTTTATAAAGAGAACCATCTTGTGAACCTCATGCCCGTCTATAATATCTGCCCGGCCTTGTCCTATTGCCCAGATTGGTTCGTATGCAATTATTATTGAACCAAGTTTAGTCCTATCTACTTGAGATAACGCAGAGAAAATCTGATTCCGTATAAATGTTAAGTAATCTCCGTCATCATCGCGCGCGCCTTCTCCGATACATAGTATTACTGTAATACCCTCAAGGATTGCTTCATGTATTTTATGGTTTACATCATGATCGCTTTCTCCTCTTGCACGTGCTTCTGAGTGTCCGACAATAACATATCCCGCTCCGACACTTTTAATTTGTGACGCACTACACTCTCCCGTAACCGATCCGACTCTTTCTGTCGACATTGTTTGTGCTCCAATACCAAGAACTGTTGATTTGGTATACAATTTACGCAAAGTATCTAGATACACTAGAGGAGGACACACAATAGTCATTACTCCTTTGCTATTTCGTGCTATTTCACGAGTTGCGAGGAATAATTTCTTTGCATCAGCTATAGATCCTGGATTCATCTTCCAATTCGCAACTATTAGTTTCTTGCTCCGTACGCTGCGGACTTTAGTAGAGGCGGTTTTTATACCACTTTTACTTTTTACTACAGAAACACTCTTTTTCTTAACGGCTTTTTTGGCTGGTTTTGCGATTTTTTTCATTTTTTTCATTATGTCTAGTATAACATTTTAGTATTCTGTTGAAGTGCATAAAATATAGACGTATAGACGAAAAAACCTCTATGTATTACACTGAAATACATGTTAGCAGAAATAGCTATTGCGTCAGTTGCAGTTATGTTCGTATCTCTTTCGGGAGTACTGACATTTTTTCATTTTGACCGAATACTTAAATCCCTCAATTACCTGGTGAGTATCTCTGTTGGTATCTTTCTTGGTGTCGTTTTTCACGAACTAATCCCTGAGACATTTGCTATAGCGGGTGATAAAGGAAGTATATACATACTTATAGGGTTTCTAGGGTTCTTTGTATTCTCTCACCTTCTATCTGGATATCATCACCATCATGGAGAGGATTGTCACGAGAACCATGCAAAAGCCGGCGGTGTAAAAGTAATAATAGGCGATGCAATACACAACCTTGTTGATGGTATTACTATAACCGCAGCATTCTTGGTAGCTACTCCTGTGGGAATAGCAACAACACTCGGAGTGATTTTGCACGAACTACCCCAAGAGATAGCGGAGTTTTTTGTATTAGTTAAATCTGGCTATTCAAAAGGAAAAGCTCTTCTTTTAAATTTTATTACATCTTCTACGGTGTTGATTGGTAGCGTAATCTCATACTTCTTTCTTGATTCATTTACAAATGCACTCGGAGTACTGTTAGGAATTGCTACAGGAAATCTATTGTACATTGCAGCGTCAGATATCATTCCAGAGCTGCGAGCAAAACGTGAAGTGTTTTGGCAGCAGTTCGCTTTTATTGTGATCGGAGTTGTTCTTATTTTGGTAGTTCTAGGACTTGGAACTACTCAGCTTCTCCCCAACTTTTAATTACAAATCCCCCACTTGGTCCAGAGGTAAATAATAGATTTACCAGTCCAGATTCATACGTAATTGTCGCTGAATTCTTAAGGCGCACTTTGTACCCTGTTACTTCAGCTAATCCAATACTGTTTTGTAACAAAATTTCTCCACGCGCAGAATAAACTAACAAATCACCGTCAGTACTATTAGAAATATCAACCGCAGTATTACTTCCACCAGTTGAAATACTTTCGTTTTCCGATATAACAAGCACATAGGAACCACCAGACCCAGAGCCCTCAAATTCTACACTATTATCTATTTTGATCATGCTGCTATCAAGCCGATCAGAGGGATTATCAGCAATAATAGCAACGCTTGTTGCGCCAAGAGAATCTGCCACCTTGATTGTCGGGCTATTCTTAATGATGATATCGCCTGTGACCCATACATGACCTTCCAAAGTCACCTCATAATTGTTCCCACTAATTTCTAAATCACAAATGATTTTTATTGGCCCCAGTGTAGTAGCATCTTCAATTTTATATGGGCATGGGGTACTTATTATTCCCCCTGCCTCTGCCTCTGCCTCCCATTCATCTATCTGTGCATCTGATATCGGTAATGTACTTGTTGCTTGATCATCACTTCCAGAAAACTCTTCTCCACTAACAAATGTGTTTGTGATAGTTTGGTAATATGCATCCCCAAAAATGATCGAATCCTTAATAGTGTGCGCATGTACGTCTCCAATCACATATAAATCCTCAACGAGTCCTTCAGGACCAGCTGAAATAAGAGTACCCACCATAGTGTTGCCAGTGCCAACTATCGGCCCACTAGAATGTACATTCCCTAAGATAGTGGCCGAGTTTTGTAACTCTAATCCTCCTTCACCAGTCTGCACGCCATAATTGAAACTCGTTCCAGAGCCCGTAATTAATGCGATACTGGTAGTGCGAACAGCTCTATTGCTATCTCCAACTGACACCAATTGTTTCTCCCCTGAAATAGGATCTGTAGCTATTGTTGTAGTTGCTGTTGTAGATGCAATGGTTAACACCTCCACATCAGAAACAGTTTTACCTGTCTTTAATCTGTACGCAACATCTTCAATAGCACTTTCCGAAACTGAAAAACTTTTACGAGAGTTCTCTGCACTCTCTATAATACGAATATCACGAACAACTGGTCCTGAAATACCAGTTGCAACAATAGATGTAAGTGCTACAAAAAATATTACAGCTGTAATCAGCGCCGCACCGCTTTGCATGTTTATCTCGCTATTCTTTTTTGAAAATAATGTATACATTATTGATATGCCCCTCGCATTACTACTGTATTATGAAGAGTCATTGATGTTGTTGCGCTAACTCCAACATATTCGAATGTTACATCATATTTAACAGCTACACCGTTACTAGTATCGATTCTTGTGAATACAAGGTTGCTTACAATTATATCGCTTGGCGTAAGCGGACCCTCTCTTGTTGAGTCAGAATCCAAAACAAGTATTCCGTTCTCAATATATAACTCATCTACTGACAATGTTGTTGTCCCTACAGCTGTTGTGATGCTCACTTTTCCTGGATGAGAACCAAATGTGCTATTTACATCATCCAGCACAACCCCACCTCGTAATTCTGAATTAATACGATCTACTGCAGACAATCCTGCTCCATGTAATTTTTGAGTTGTACGAATTGTTAAATACGAATTAGATAATACAATGAATGAATTAATTATTACACCAAGAACGAGGACGAGTATCCCAACGTATACAAGCATCTCGACCAATGTTATTCCTTTTTGTAAATTCGGCTTCATATTAATCAAATAATTTCGAAATATACATAATCTGCGTTTGAGTTGTTGTTCCAGACCCATTCTGCCAAGAAACATTCACAGTTGCTTTTCTGCTATCAGGATCAAGTGTTCCAGATGTTGCGATTACATCATTCCCGTCACGATACACACTGTCAAAAATAACACTTCTCAAAAAGACTCCGTCTATATATGCACTAGGGGTTGTTGTTGATACGCTCCAGTCAGAACCGGCAAAAGAATAGTAGTATAAAGATCCTAATTCAAATCCTCCGATAAAATTATCCCATCCATTGTCACGTAATATACGAACCACTTCTCCCCCCTCTTCCACCAACATAGTTGCCTGTAATTTTTCTGTATTATCCATAACAGCATCTGTAAAACGTGCATACATATTGGAAACAACACCAATAACAATCACGAAAATCGCTGTGCCAATGATGACCTCTATAACCCCAAGTCCTTTGTTGTATTGCCTGTGCATACTATTCAATAAGCCCTGTCGCTTGAATTGTAATTACTGAAGATGTTGCAGCATTACTCAGAGTTACTGTGCCATTATTTCCAGTTGCTCCTGTAATGCGATTAAACAAAACAGTACTTCCTCCTCCAGTTAGGTTTGTGTTGAGTGATACACCGTTCGCAAAAGTAATTACTTCATTATCTGGGTCGCTCTCACTATAGGTGTCGGCGAAAAGCGTTGCGGTAGTCGAAGCAAAATAGACACCGTGTGCTTCGCGGTCTTGTGCTGCTACTGTTCGTATACGTGCTTCTTCTAGCATAGAAGTAACCGAAGCAGTATCAAGTTCAAGTGAACGAGAATCAAAGACACTAGAAAATGATGCCACCATAACAGCGCTTAAAATACCTACAATCGCAACAACCACGAGTAACTCTATTATTGTAAATCCGGTATACCCTCTATTTCTTTTGAAAACCCACAAATTCTGCATTATTAAAATTATAGCAAACAAACATACCCCTATGCGGAGGTGTGTGTACAAAATTTTCCTACGATATATCGTAGGAAATACTATACCTCCAAAAACCTCTCCAAGTCCTCTACACTAATAAAATCCTTTGCATAACAATCAAGTCCAATGTCATTCGTCGGCTCGGAAAAATATATTGGTTTCTTTTTTGCTATTGAATAGCCCAATTCCAATTTGCAACTCGTACCCATGTATCCATTCGGTGTTATTAGATATACAGCGTCCGCTTCGTCAATTGCTTTGTAATGTTCGAGAGCAAGACGCTTTTTTTCTACGATAGTATTAGCATCATCGTTGTTGTAAGTACTGTAATCAATATTAGGGAACGACGGTTCCAATCCTAAATCACCCATCTTCGAGACAGTCGTCCTCACCAAATCTCTGTATTTCATACTGCATCCAATAACTATTTTCATACTATTTTCTGATTCGATCAAAAACAAAATCCTTAAAATATATCTTCTCATCCCTTTCTGGTGCCCACGACGGTTCGTTGCCACCAAAGAACGTAGTAAATTTGAATGAATCAATTGCAAATGATTCATCTTTTCTGAATTCCATATCTAAATTAAGTACCTCTACTCCATCAAACCAAGAAATAATTTTGCCATCCTCGTTCCCAGGAGTATTCATTTTTATATATATCTTAACAGTATGCCATTTCCCCGAGGTAAGATATACACGATCCTTAAACTGAGTTGAAAGGGTGTTCCACAAATCTCCATCGATGACCTGACCTTTGTTTTCTGATGTAGACCAGAGATAATCAGTTCCCCACTGTTTTCCTTCTTTGCGATTCATGTGATACACGTATTGTTCAAGCACTCCAATCTCTCGCCACATTACACGTACAGAAAAGCCATCGGCATTTTTTGTACTTGCTCCACCACTTGGACTTGATCCTCCGGTAAGTCCTGGCAATTTACCTCCGCGGATATAATTAAAGTCTTCTGAAACGCGCACTTTATACTCCACTGTATATTCATCAAAAGATCCTCCCAATCTGTGATTCCAACTCACGCCATTTGCATCAGGTCCAACTTCACCTTTTTGAAATGTTACTTGCAAGACATTTTCTCCATCAAGATTCACAACCTCGCATCGTCCTTCCTTTACTCCACGTGTTTTTATCACGCCATTCCATTGTTCCTTCACCATTTCCTCCGTGTATGGCCCGATTGGTAAATCACTAAATGAGATATTCATGTGGGTATTATAACAAAAACACGCCCTGTGACAGACGTGCTGCAAAATACTATTTTAATACCTTTTAATGGGCAAGATAATTGCATCACCTTTCTTGATTAAGCCCCCTTGCAAAATATCGGCAATCAATCCTCCTCGGTCAAAGAATTCTGTACTGAATATCTCTGATTTGTTGAGAAGTTTGCTTGGGCGCACACATGGATCACAATACTTCACACCTTTCATACGCGCCTCACCAATATCAAACTCCCTTCCTATAAGCCACATGAGTTCAACGCCGAGAGTAACAATATTTCGTCTACTTTCCAGATACCCAAAGGGACTATTCTCAAAAAAGATTCCATTGATGAGTGTCACTTGTCGGTTTCCAACTGCATTACGATTGAAACTTCCCTCTCCTGTTGCGTATCGATCCCCCGCAAGCCCTGCCCCGGCAATTGCTTCTACTTCGTTAACTTCACGCATTGGTTCACCACGTTTTGAGCAAATACAGATTGCTTCGACTATTCCATTTTTCATATTCTATTCCTTCCGTTTTAGATTCTCGACTCATACTACACGAAAATAAAATAGTAAGCAAAAATTTCAATACGGACAGTGCTTAGACAAACCATGTATAATTACACTCATGAATACCAAAATGGTCATACAAAAGACTGAGAAATACGTGAGGAAAGCTCTCGACAAAGAGGGCACCGGCCATGATTGGTGGCATATTGAGAGAGTGAGAAATAGTGCAAAACAGATATGTAAATCAGAAAAAGCTGACTGGTTCATTGTTGAATTAGCAGTACTACTACACGATATTGGCGATAGAAAAGTTCTTAAAAAAGAAGAAGATGATCATTCAATTGCAGAAAAATTCCTCAAAAAGCAAAAGGTTTCTCCAGAAATTATTGAGCAAGTAATGTTCATTATTGAGAATATGTCATTTAGTAAGTCATTAAACTCAAAAAGAAAATCTGCACCAACTGAATTTTACGTTGTACAAGACGCTGACCGCCTAGACGCTATAGGTGCGATAGGAATTGCTCGTGCATTTGCATTTGGAGGAAGCAAATCAAGACCTTTGTACGATCCAACTAAAAAAGTACAAAGTGTCACTTCGACAAAAAATTACCGGAAGATGGAAAGTTCTACCTTTCATCATTTTGAAGAAAAACTGTTAAAGCTGGATAAACTTATGAATACCAGAGCGGCAAAGAAGGTCGCACGAGAAAGAAATATATTTATGAAAGAATATTTAAAGCAATTCCTCGCAGAGTGGAAAGGTAAAAAATAGCAAACAAAAACACCCCTATTCGGAGGTGTGTGTACAAAAAAAGCCTGCAACGTACATACGTTGCAGGCCTGGACTTACGGTCGAAGAAATCAGTCTTCTGTGTTTTCGGTATTTACTCCCTCGAGCAAAACTTTAAACTCTTTATTCAGATTTCTAATAATATTTAAGCGCTTTCTTGAAGATTCCATAGTCGCCACTAATTTCTTATGGCCTCGATATGCCTCAGTAACTCCCTTGGAGTATTTTGGGGCAATAAAGATGTACTGAGCTATGGCATATTCACCACTCGAGATCCCACGAATCTGGTATAAACCTGCGAGAGCATCGAGAGCAATGTCCGCCTTCAGTGTGATGTACTGTGTCGGCGTCCCTTCCCCATCTTCCTCCTTAGATGAAAATGTGAACGGAATACCTAAGGACACTTTTTCCTCATAGAGATCTTCGGTGTCACTCTCCAAATCTTTCGGATTCCAGTCTTTAATAAATATCTCCGCACTAAAGCTTTGACGCTTCACGCTCTCCGTCCCACCCTCGGTAACCAGGGCAAGTTCTCTAAATGGCGTTGTGCCATTAAAGATCTCCCTCGCACTTTCATTTAGCGCATCGTCTGAAGGACTGAGCCGAATGAGAATGAAGTCGGTGTTCATGAGATCCAGATTGGTTGTCCCTTCGATTTTGAAGAGAACGACTCCATTCTCTCCCGGAGTGACGGTAACCCAGTCATCAGGAGTTTCTCCCTCTGTAAGTAACCGGTGATTCTTGCCGAAGAAAAAAGTATCTTCGGCAGAAGTTTGAATTGCTGGAGCAAATACTATTGCTCCAATGAGTGTCAAAAAGCTTATGCTCTTTTTCATTGGTTTTTTATGTTTTTTTTGGTTTTTGGTTGATTTTGCTTTTTCCGATACTCGGAATTCTGATACAACAGTACCTTATTATATAGAAAATGTCAAGGTTTAAACTCTTGCCTACTTTAAATCCCATCCAGCAATGAATATATCGGCGTAATCATTGAAATAGCGAAAAATCCAACAGAGATACCGATAATAACCATCAAAACCGGCTCGACAATTGTCGACATGTCTTTTGTCTTGCGATCGACTTCTTCTTCATAATAATGTGCGAGGTTCTCGAGCATTTCTGATATTTTTCCTGTCTCCTCCCCAACATTCATCATCTCTCCAACTAGTACAGGGAACAAATCCTCTGCTTCAATAAAAACAGCAGAAATAGGAGTTCCTTTTTGCACCTTAACTTCTGCTGTTTTTAACACCTCTTTAAAATACGTATTGGTAAGTACTTCTCCTGTAATACCTAGTGCATGCACTATCTCTACACCAGCACCAAGCAGCGAAGAAAGTGTCCTTGCTGTACGCGCTGAATTGGTCTCGCGTACAAGTCCTTTGATAATAGGTGTGCGTAATAAAATATAATCAAATATACGGTGACCCCTCTTCGTTCGCAGAGCCCAAATAAATCCGGATATTAAAGCAGCAATTCCACCAAAGAACAAAATCGTATGATTCTGCAAGAGATTACTTATACCAATCACAATCTGTGTTGTGATTGGAAGTTCTACATCCAATTCCTTAAAAGTAGCGACTAGTGTTGGAACAATAAAGATGAACATGAGTATCCCAATCGCAAACATCACAGTGAGGATAATCCCTGGATACAACATCGCCCCTCGAATCTTTTTCTTTAAAGTATTTGTGCGCTCCATTTGTTTTGAAAGAACAATCAAAGAATGTGAAAGGTTTCCACTCTCCTCTCCTGCTCGCACCATAGACACAAAAATACTTGAAAATGCCTTCGGATAATTCTCCAAAGAAATATGCAATGAATCTCCTCGCTGAATACGTTCTCCAACACCAGCGATTATTTTCTGAAATCCTTTATTTTTTGATTGCCGCTCTAAAACTGTTAACGCTCGTGAAAGAGGTAATCCTGCATCTAACATCTCACCGAGGTTACGTGCAAAAACAACCTTGTCTTGCTCTTTAATGTACGACAAAAAAGCAATTTCCATATTTTTCCAATCTCGCTTTCCTCCCGCTTCCTTTGCTGTAATAAGAGTACCTCCACGCGCTTTTATTGACCGTGCCAACGTGAATTTGTCCACTGATTCATCTACACCGGTATGGACATTACCTTTTGAATCAACAGCCTTGTATTGAAATTTCATAATTATTCAGAAACTACACGTAACACTTCTTCTATTGTTGTTTGTCCTTGGGCCGCCTTAAAGATCCCGTCTTCAATCATTGTAATCATCCCTTCTTTCTTTGCCTGCTCCTCATATTTTTCCGTTGCAGCCCCCTGCATTATTAACTCTCGTATTGCCGAAGATATTTTAAGTACTTCATAAATACCAATACGCCCACTATAGCCATCCGCGCAAGTATCGTTTGGTTTTGGCTTATAAAACACTACATCATTCCATGTTGCTGTTTTTGCAATTACATTTTCTGCCTGCAAAAGACCGATCATTCGGTCAAGATCTACTACTTTACCTAATGTTTCTAGTTCATCTTTTGAAAGAGTATACTTTTCTCTTGTCTCGCAGAGTTTTCGTATCAGACGTTGCCCGAGAATCACATCGATTGTCGATACCAAAAGAAATGGCTCTGCCTTCATGTCAATCAATCGAGGTATTGCACCTGCTGCGCTGTTTGTATGCAGAGTAGAGAGAACCAAGTGCCCGGTAAGCGATGCATTGATCGCGAGACTAGCAGTCTCCTTATCTCGAATCTCTCCAACCATTATTACGTCGGGATCCTGGCGCAAAAGAGAACGCAGTCCTTGAGAAAAAGTAAATCCAATATCTGCTTTGACCTGTGTCTGATTGATGCGTTGCATTTGGTATTCAATCGGGTCCTCGATAGTAGAAATATTTACACTTGGTTCATTCAACAAATCCAACACCGTATACAGTGTTGTTGTTTTTCCTGATCCAGTTGGACCAGTGGTTAATATCAAACCTGTTTTTTTCTTTGTTGCATCATGAATGTCCTCGAGAGATTTACCGTGAAATCCCAGACCCTCCAAAGAAAATCCTGATACATTGTCTCGCAACAAACGCATTACAACTTTTTCTCCATAATATGTAGGCAAAACAGAAACACGCAGTGACACTCTTTGACTTTCCATATCAACTTTGAATCGTCCGTCTTGTGGTAGTCGCTTTTCATCAAGCTTTAGTTTTGCAAGTACTTTTATTCTGGCGGTAATACCTGCTGATGCATTTTTTGGAAGATTCATTGCGTCATGCAATATTCCATCAATACGATACCTGATCAAAACTTGTTCTTCCATCGGCTCAATATGAATATCAGATGCACCCTGAACTATTGCGTGTTTTAGTAGAGTATCGACAATACGAACGACGGGAATATCTTCTGCAATCTTTCTGAGATCCCCCTCAGACATACCATTATTGTCATTTTCATCAACTGTTTTTATATTTGATGATGCTTTTTTAATTATGTCACCAAACTCCATCTTCAAACTCTTTTGATATTGAAGTAATGCAGATTTTATAGACTCGCGATCAGTCAGTCGAGCAAGTATTTTGAGACCTACCTTTTTCTTAACAAAATCAATAGCACCTAAGTCAGCGGTGTCTAACATGGCAACCTCAAGAGAGTCCCCTTTCTTTCCAAAGGCGACAATATTGTGAGTTCGAGCAATTGGTTCCGGGATCATTGAAAGCACCTCAAAGGCTATCTTCTGTCCGGTTAGATTTACGAATGGAATACCCAGAATATATGCATGCATTCGCCCCAGATCGTCCTCCGTCATGAGACCCATATCAACAAGGGTCGAGGATAACGTCTTTCCTTTCTTACCTGATACTCCTTCTGCACGTTCAAAATCCGTACGAGATACTAGATTTGAATCAAGGATAAAATTTTTAAGTTGTGTATCTTCTACATGCACAAATATTTTCCACTATTACTCACAGGCATATATGCGTCGCAAATATGCCACACTAATATCATTATTATACCAGTCGCTCTGTCTATGCAGACGTATATTAGTGGATAAATTAAAGACCGCACAGCGTCCCACGCTGTACGGTCGATCGTTTATAGATTCTTCTGTGAAGGCTTCTATGTGTGAAACTCCTTTTATACTACTTCAATTATATTCCATAAAAAAATCCCCGCAACACACAGCAATGGGGATGAGAATAGTTGCTGTGCGTTACGAGAACGGTGTCGGGTATCCGCTGCGGCGGCAGACGAAATGAATATCTTGATTCTGACTCATTCTACAAAAACGAGTATAGCAAAGGATTCTCTTGTAAGCAAATAAGGACCCCTGTGATCACGCTGGTAGGCGGTGCGACCACAGGGGGAGGGTATGAAGATGTGGGATTCGTCAGAAACCCACTACTGTTAGTATACAACAAAAAACTAGCAAATTCTTTCCGAAGTGCGTGTCCGTTGGTCAGACCAACGGAACAAATGAGGTAACAAAAAACTGACAAACATTACCGGAGTGGAAATTATTTGTCAGTTATTGATTGTTTTCAGAGTCTTTAAAAAAGTCCCTAACAAATTTTTTAAAGTAATATATATTTCCTTTTTTTTCTTATGCTATAGTTCCTTATAATGAGCAAAACAAATAGTAAAATCAATATAGCTTACATAGACGCCGCCAATCTGGACCAAGCTCTCAAACTTACACTGGGATGGAAGCTTGACTATCAAAGATTTAGGAAGTGGTTAAGTGAGAAGTACAAAGTTGAAAAAGCCTACATATTTATTGGTTTAATTCCAAAATATAAAAACCTATACACATACCTGCAAGAATGTGGTTTTGAATTGGCCTTCAAAGATGTTCTTTACCAAAATGGAACTCCTAAGGGTAACTGTGATTCAGACTTACTAATGAAAGCTAGTCAGGATTTATACGAGGGTACATTGAAAAAAGCCGTATTAGTTGCAAGTGATGGTGATTATGCTCCTTTAGTAAAGGTACTTATTGAGAAAAACAGTTTGCGCGCAATATTATCTCCTGCCCCTCCAAAGAAATGTTCTCTCTTGTTAAAAAGGACTGGTGCAAAAATAGTATATATAGATGACCAGAGTTCTAGGCTTAAAGTAAAATAAATAAAAAAGCCCCCGACGGAGACAGAACTCCATAAGGGTCTCTTTCGTAGTGATTAGCCACAGTATACACGCTGTGTCAAAAAAAATCAAATCAATACTACTCCACCGTGGGTATAAACGGTGTACATTCTGGGGATAAAAAGGCACCAGTTGGTGCCTTTTCACTATTATTTTTATCCCTTCTTAGAATTCATTAAGGTCTGGATTTGCGAAGATTTTATAATTTTATAATAGAGTAACTAGGTAACAAAAAACTGACAAACATTTCCGGAGTGCGTGTCTGTTGGTCAGACCAACGGAACAAATGAGGTAACAAAAAACCGACAAACGCTTTCCAAAGTGGAAATTGTTTGTCAGTTATTGAATAGATTCGAGTGAACCAGTTTGATTTGGACTTTCCCCTGCCAACGCAGATGAAGAAGTAGAATCATATGGTACAGCTCGATAGAAACGCTGCTTGTCCACTTTTTCGCTTATAGCGAGAACATCGTGGAGAGTTCCTACTCCTTTGGAATCTATGTAAACGGGATTCAATGGAATCCAGCTTTTAAAATCCGTTGAGTACTCGATGAGAACCGATGTACTGGCCTTTCCAATAACGGTAATCGTCACGCCATCGCTATTAGCAATGGTAGAACCAAACACTTCTTTGAATTCGATGAAGAGTTCGTACTCTTCATCAGATCTTTCGACAGGGCCGCCAATGCGATCACCGGTGTCCAGATCAAACTCTACGACAGTGTCGTTTTCGTATGTGAAAATGACTTTGCCTGAAACTACAACTCCAACCTCGAGAGCTGCACGTATTTCTGCCTGCGGATCGAGTCTAATACCGATCAGCCCAATATCCGAATAGATTTTCACATATCTAGCGGAACTTGTGTCAGAATGATAAACAGGAATTTCAATACCGCCGATGTCCATAACGACTTCGACAGTTGAAACTCCCGTCTCGTATATAACCAAAAAATGTGGAGCATCGAACTCGAGACTATACGCACGATCTGGGATTATTCTATTCCCGTTCTCATCCACCTCCACTTGGAAGATATTTGATACTTGACGAATAGCATTATCCTTTTCGGTGCGTATGTGTACGATTGTCTGGAAAATTCCAGACTTGAGATCGAGATCCGAATCGAGCAATACTCGATTGGTCATTTCGGTAATATGTTCTCGCAAAAGATCAAGATCAAACTGACCATCTTTTACGATGTCATATAATCTTGGTTGACCACCAATAAAGTCCCAATCAATATCAAGACCAGATGTACCAGCGACAGTGTCAACTGTACC